>JAUXJX010000177.1 GCA_030624545.1 Bacteroidota bacterium
CTCAGTGCAACATTCGCGGTCACCAAAAACTCGTAGTTGAGCCATGCCTGAAAGGCTAACTGCCTCACGAAAAGACCAGGATAATAACTTCTTCCAGCAATTATGACCCTAATGACAAAGAAATAAGACCATTATTGCCAAGAAAAGCATTGCAATATTTCCATATAAATGACTTATTAAAAGGAAATATTTTCTCGCCTTTTAGAATTTGAAACATTGCTATTGATTTCCGCCATTTTTACGTTGATTATTTATCAAGGAGCCCTCTGAAGCGGTCATGACAATTCATCCTGAGTTAAGAAATAAATGTAAGATCGTATTCGAATTTGCAGAGAAACAACTGCGCAGTCTGGTCGAGAACCACCCTGATTATTTCCCTTTGCATACCCTCCATGGCAAATGGAAGCACGACTCTGAGATGTGGACGGGCTGGTGCGAAGGATTCCTGGGTGGCCAGTTGTGGCTGGTGTACCAGCAAAATAATGATGACTGGTGGCGTGCCAAGGCCGAACATTATTCCCGGCTCATCGAGCACAGGAAAAACGACCGCGATGTACACGATCTTGGCTTTCTGTTTTGGTCTACGTGGAAACGCTGGTATGATTTAACCGGTGATGAAGAGGTCAACCAGGTGATCATCGATGCAGGCCGCACTCTCGCCCTTAGATTTCAGAAAAAGGGTCAATATCTCCGGTCCTTCGTCGCACGGGAGAGCTTGTTTATTGACATCATGATGAACGTTGGCATCGTCTTTTATGCTGCCGAGCAAACCGATGACAAAAGTCTTTGGGATCTTGCAAACCAGCATTGCTTAACAACGCGCAAGATGCTGGTTCGTGGAGATGGCAGCACTGCCCACGAAGGAATCTTTGATACAACGACGGGGGAATTTCTGCATCAGAGCACACATCAGGGCTGGCGCAATGATTCATCCTGGGCGCGTGGATTGGCATGGGCACTTTATGGCTTCGCTACGGTTTACGATTTTACCAAAGATCCGCGCTACCTGCAGACTGCCGAGGCCTGCGCTGACTTCTATGTTGAGCGCACACCAGATCATGGCATCCCGCCAAATGATTGGGATGAGCCAAATCCAAGGAATCCATATGAAAGCTCGGCCGCCGCTATTGCCGCCAGCGGGATGTGGAATCTGTCAGGGTTGACCGGCGATGTGGCCCATTCACGCGATTATCGTGAGTATGCGCTTCGAATACTCGATACACTGACGGAGCCAGAGTTTTTGGCCATTGATTCGCCAGGTTGGGAAGGAATTCTCAAACATGGAACTTACCACGAACGAAAGGGCCTTGGGGTGAACGAAAGCGTCATGTGGGGTGAGTATTTCTTCCTCGAAGCAGTCTCTAAGGTTTTGAAAGAACTGCAATGAGTGATCGGAAAGCAGCGCTGGTTACCGGAGCAGGCCGGGGAATCGGAAGGGGCATCGCGTTGGCCCTGGCCAAGATCAATTGGGATGTCGTCATCAACTATCGCAGCAACGAGAAAGCCGCTTCTCAAACTGCGAAGCTGGTAGAAGATGCCGGCGGAAAATGCATAGTTGTCAAGGCTGATGTCGGCAAAAATTCCGAGCATAGCCAATTACTGGAAGAGACATTGAAGAATTTTGGCCGTATTGATTTGCTAGTAAATAATGCCGGAGTGGGTCCGCGGCAGCGACTGGATATTTTGGAAGCAGCCGAAGAGAGCTACGATGAGGTCATGGCGGTTAATCTCAAGGGACCGTTTTTCCTGACTCAGCTTGTGGCCAAGAAGATGATCGATTTAGTCGAAACTGGGGTGGTTGAAACACCAAGAATCATTAACATCAGTTCCATCAGCGCTTATGTAAGCAGCCCAAATCGAAGCGAATATTGTCTTTCCAAAGCCGGAATGTCCATGATGACTGCTCTATATGCCAACCGATTGGCCGGGCACGGTATCCAGGTTTTCGAAATTCGCCCCGGCATCATTGAGACGGATATGACCAGCGGCGTGAAGGAGAAGTACGATCGTTTGATCGATGAAGGACTAACGCCGATCAGACGATGGGGGAAGGCTGAGGACGTTGCACAGGCGGTAGTTGCCATTGCAGAAGGTAATTTTCCATTTTCAACAGGTGAAATCATAAATGTGGATGGCGGATTCCACATGAAAAGGTTGTGAGAGGAGTGGAGGAAATCAAAGAGATGAAATCTGTTGTAACATTCGGCGAAATTATGCTGCGCCTGTCGCCGCCTTCCTTTCAACGCTTTTCCCAGACAAGAAATTTTGAAGTCACATATGGCGGCGGTGAGGCGAATGTCGCGGCCTCCTTGGCGGGCTTTGGCATGCCCGTGCAATTTGTCACACGCCTTCCGCATAATGACCTCGGCGAAGGCTGTTTGAGTTTTCTTCGTCAGCATGGGATTGGCACAGATCACATCATTCGAGGTGGTGATCGCATAGGTATCTACTTCTACGAATTGGGATCGGCCCAGAGAGGCAGTAAAGTCATTTACGACCGGGCCGGCTCCGCTCTCGCGGCCATTCAACCCGGCATGATCGATTGGCAGAGGGTATTTTCGCACGCCGACTGGTTCCACTGGACCGGCATCACGCCAGCCATTTCAAAGGGTGCGGCGGAGACCTGCCTCGAAGCGGCCCAGGTTGCCCGGGAAATGGGTTTGACCGTTTCTTGCGATTTGAACTATCGTGCAAAGCTATGGAAATGGGGAAAGACTGCATCCGAGGTGATGCCTGACCTGGTGAGCTTGTGTGATATCGCCATTGGCAATGAGGAAGATGCCGAAAAGGTGTTCGGCATCAAGGCACAGAAAGCGGATGTGACGGCCGGAAAGGTCGAAGCCGGCTCATATTCTGAAGTCTGTGAGAAGCTTGTAAAGAGATTTCCCAATCTGAAAACGGTCGCCATTACTCTGCGCGGGTCTGTTTCTGCCAGTCACAATACCTGGAGCGGCCTGTTATATGATCAGGGCAAATTCTTCACAGCGCCAATGTACGATATCCAGCCGATCGTCGATAGAGTGGGCGGCGGTGACAGCTTCATGGGCGGACTGATCTACGGCTTAAGAACCTACGAAAATAAACAGCAGGCACTCGAGTTCGCAGCGGCTGCATCCTGTCTCAAACATAGCATTTGGGGCGACTTTAATCTTGTCAGTGTTGCAGAGGTCGAAAAGCTGATGAAGGGTGATGCATCGGGGCGGGTGAGCCGGTAGTTTGTCAGACTTGAATCCGATGGTTCGGCTATCATCTTCTTTATCTGACAACCTAAACCTTCTTCTAATGTAATTTAAGTTCATGAGGAATAAGAAATGGCGCGATTTGATCGATTGACGGTTTTGAACAACATGTTGAATAGCGGCCTGGTGCCGTTGTTCTATCATGCCGATGTTGCGGTTGCCAAAGAAGTGGTGACCGCCTGCGCAGAGGGTGGTGCGAGAGTCTTTGAGTTTACCAACAGGGGAGACAAGGCCATCCCGGTTTTTTTGCAACTCGTTGAGTTTGTCGAGTCAGCACAGCTTGATCTCATTATGGGCGTTGGATCGGTTCTGGATGCACCTACCGCTGCACTCTACATGGGGCACGGCGCCAATTTCGTGGTCGGGCCGGCGCTCAATCCGGAGGTTGCCAAAACCTGTAACCGCCGCAAGGTAGCCTACTTGCCAGGCTGCGGCAGTGTTACCGAAATTTCTTCTGCTGAGGAATTGGGCGTGGAGGTTGTCAAGATATTTCCCGGCGCCCAGGTAGGCGGCCCGGCGTTTGTGAAGGCCGTGTTGGGCCCCATGCCCTGGACTCGCGTCATGCCCACCGGCGGGGTCGATGCCACCCGCGAAAGCGTACAAGAATGGATCAAAGCCGGAGCAGCGTGCCTGGGCATGGGCAGCAAACTTATCCGCAAGGATCTGGTCGCGTCAGGTGACTACGCCACAATTCAAAAGACTGTGCGAAGCGTCCTGGCCTGGATTGGAGAAGCCCGGGAAAAATGAAATACAGGAAAATTGCCTCCCTGAAAACAGCAGAGCAGTTTCGTAATCACATCGCACAGTTGGGAATCAAATTACCTTTCGATGAACAGTTGCAATCCGGACCGCATTCTCCTTTGGCAAAGCCATTTCAGTTGGCAAAGGGTTTCACAATTGGTAATCGCTTCGCCGTTCTGCCTATGGAGGGTTGGGACGGCACGACGGATGGACGTCCCACTGAAGATACCGTACGGCGCTGGCAGCGCTTCGGACAAAGCGGCGCCAAATTGATCTGGGGCGGGGAAGCAATTGCCATTTGCCACGATGGACGGGCCAATCCGAATCAACTGATGATCAATGAGGAAAATCTTGGCGGCATCGTTGCGTTGCGAGAGAGACTGGTAGAAACGCACGGAGAACATTTCGGCAATTGTGATGATCTCCTGGTGGGATTGCAGCTCACACATTCCGGTCGCTTTGCTCGTCCCAATCGTAAGGAAATCCTGGAGCCGAAAATCCTGTATCATCATCCCATCCTCGACAAAAAATTTAATTTGAATCCACAGACACCGCTCATGACCGACAGCGAGACCGGCCAGCTTGTTGTGGATTTTGTTAAGGCCGCAAAACTGGCCTACAAAGCCGGTTATGCCTTTGTGGACATCAAACACTGCCACGGCTACCTGGGGCATGAGTTTCTCAGCGCGAGGGATCGTTTGGGCCGGTACGGCGGCAGTTTTGAAAACCGAACCCGTTTTCTGCGCGAGGTTGTGGCTGGTATTCGATCTGAAGTGCCCGGCCTGGACATAGCAGTGAGGCTAAGCGCATTTGACTTCATTCCTTACCGGACGGGAGCAAATGAAGTGGGAGAACCGGAAGCAGTTACCGGTGACGATTACAAATGCGCATTTGGCGGTGACGAAACCGGTACCGGCATCGATTTGGAAGAACCGTGCGCTTTCCTAGATTTGTTGGCGTCTCTCAATATACAAATGGTCTGCATTTCGGCCGGAAGTCCGTATTACAATCCGCATATTCAAAGGCCGGCGCTCTTTCCACCCTCGGACGGATACCTGCCACCGGAAGATCCTTTGGTTGGAGTTGCGCGCCAAATCCAGGTGACTGCCAGGCTAAAGAAGCACAGGCCCGACCTATTGTTTGTTGGCTCCGGATATTCCTACTTGCAGGAGTGGCTGCCCAATGTGGCACAACGGGTCGTAGATTCCGGCATGACTGATTTTGTCGGTATAGGAAGAATGGTGTTATCCTA
>JAUXJX010000523.1 GCA_030624545.1 Bacteroidota bacterium
AGTATGAAACGACACCACCGGGGCTTCGTGCCGCTCCACGACGATGAATTGCAGGCCATTATCAAGGGTGAATTCCGTGACCTTTTTCTCGAATTCGGCCAGGTTCTGCGCGCCGGCGACTATTGGAATCGCTGCTAGCAGCATTACCAGGCAGGCATACCAGCCGTACTGAAGTCTCTTCATAACTCCTCCTTGGGGTTAATGGGGTATTGTCAAAGAATTAACCACCAGAGTTCACAGAGATATTTTTTAGAATCAATGAGTTAAACAACCTCGATTCTCTCTCCCCTCTGTGCTCTCTCAGAGCATTGCTCCGTGTTTCCTGTGGTTTCATTTCCTATCCTATTCTTTCATGAAACTTTTGACACTACCGTTAATGGATAAGTGAATTTGTTACAAAACAAGGGACGCGGGAACTCCCTGCGATCCGGGAAATGTCAACTTAATAAATATCAGGCAGGATGTCTATCGAAAATTAAACTGAGAGGTTCACAAAGAAGAATTTCTTTCCGTTCACGACCTGATCATGGTCAAAATCATCTTGAACTTTTCTGTAGCCCTCAAGGCATGTGGCTCATTGGCGGGGAGAATGATCATTTCGCCTTCCCCTAATTCAAGAGATTTGCTCGAAATGGTGATCTCCGTTTTTCCTTCGATCACCTGAACGAGAGCGTCGTATGGAGCGGTGTGTTCGCTCAATCCTTCTCCGCCGTCAAAGGCGAACAGGGTTACGGTACCAGTTTTCTTCTTAATGAGAGTTTTGCTGACAACTGCGCCGGGTTGGTAGTCTATCATTTCAACCAGTTTGGAGGCGTGTGGCAGCTCATTCACATGCGTCGATGATTTCATTTACTTCTCCAATTGCACACCCCTTTTGGTCCGGCTTCGAAAGGATGCTGCAAAATGTCATTCCCGAATGCTTTTGTCGGGAATCCAGGGGCACACAGTTATAGATTCCCGCTTAAGACGCGCGGGAATGACAGTC
The DNA here is from genome assembly GCA_030624545.1 of Bacteroidota bacterium. GTDB lineage: Bacteria > Zhuqueibacterota > JdFR-76 > JdFR-76 > DREG01 > JAUXJX01. The sequence goes on from JAUXJX010000523.1 coordinate 986, forward strand.
TTAGGAAATTCACAGACTCATTCTGCAACAGCCTCTCAAATGTGGATTTAGGGGGGTGTAATCTAAACCGGGGGCTCCAACATTAGAAGTGCCAGTAACGCGCACCTCTCGAGCGTTTTCTCGACATCGACGAACTCGTGATAGGCGTGCGCGCCGTTCCCAACCGCACCCAGGCCATCCAGGGTGGCGGTGAAATGGCTGGTAAAATTTCCGTCAGATGCGCCGCCTGATGTACCCTGTTCCAGCTCGAGGCCGATTTGGCTGCCCAGTTTCCTGGCAACATTCCAAAGCGCCTGGTTACGGGCGGTTCGCTCCATGGGGTAGCGGTTGATTGCCCCGGCAATCTCCAAGGTTACTCCCGGCGTGCTGGGTTTCAAATCCCGAATTATCTCTTCAATCCACTTTCCGTCCTCTGTTGTGAGCACGCGAACATCGACCGATGCCCGGCTTTCCGGGGCGATCACATTGGAGCGCAGTCCACCGTTGATGGTGCCCACGATTACGGTAATCCCTCTTTCCGGGTTGTTCAAGGCAAACAACTTTTGAATGACATGGGACAGCTCTAAGATGGCGCTTGCCCCTTCTTCGGGCTCGAGGCCGGCGTGAGCGGGCTTGCCATTGACCAGGATTTCAAAACGGCCAACTCCCTTGCGGGCGGTTTTCAGCTTGCCTGAAAGCCCCAGTGAGGGTTCCAACACCAAAGCCCGGTTCACATTTCGCGCGATCCGCTCAATATGGCGTCTCGATTCGAAGCTGCCCACTTCTTCATCCGAGGTGATGAGAACCAGGGGCGTTACCGTTGGCTGCAATTGAAGATCATTGAGCGCCTGCAGGGCGAAGACGATTTGCGCCAATCCGGCCTTCATATCATATACACCGGGACCTTTCATGACCCCATTTGTGATCTCGAGCGGCATTTTCGTGAGCGTGCCCAAAGGCCATACTGTGTCGCAGTGACCCAGTAATAACTGTGCCGCCTTACCGCGTACGCGTTGCCGCGGCCTCACATACAGGTGCCCGCCCGAACGCTCACCAGAAAGAAGGCGAGCTTCATAACCGAGATTGCTGAGTTTATCCGCTATCAGGCTGAATACTTGCTTCTGTGCGGTTGGCTCCAGCGAAGGAGACTCGATTACTACCAGCCGCCGCAGGAATTCAACCATATCCGGCTTTTCTTCATGCAGGTAATCGACAATTCTTTTTGAGTTATTGCTCATCTTAAACATCACTCTTCTGTATTGGTGTGAAACGGAAAAGCATGGCTTTCCTCGTGTCGAGCGATACAAGTTTATCTCGAATGTCCGTGTCCATGGACGATTCCTCCGTTGCAAATGGCACCTGTTTCATCAAAAGACCTCAGGTTCCTTACTTGCTCATTGAATCCCCCGGCACAGAAAATTTCAATCCTTATGGGCTGGAAACACCACCTATTACTATATCGGCGGGTTCTTTTATTCGGCTTCTCTCAATGAGGATCTGTTAGACATTCATGAAAAAAACCTATATTTAGAATACAGTATTTATCGCCCCATAGCAATAAATAGATGGGAAATCCGACACAAGACAATTTTATTGGAATTCGGATTTTGTCTTTACTGGCACAGCTCTGTATGACACAATTTCGCTTGTTCCTTTGTGCCTGGAAAAGTACATTTGACAACTGAGATCTCGACTGTGAATCCATGGAATCGAACGAGGATGGAAATGTTCTATTACGATCCAAAAAACTA
>JAUXJX010000481.1 GCA_030624545.1 Bacteroidota bacterium
AAAGATATTTTCTGTGTGAGTGGTACACCCTCAACCGCTGGATCTAGAATACTGGAGAATTTTGTTTCTCCCTATAACGCCACGCCGGTTGATCGCATGGAAGCTGCAGGCGCGGTGACGATTGGCAAGGTGAACTTGGATGAATTTACATTCGGATCTTCGAATGAATCTTCTGCCTTTCTGCCTTCCGTGGGAAATCCATGGAATCCTGCACACGTTCCAGGGGGCTCATCGGGCGGGAGTGCAGCCGCAGTAGGTGCTGGTGAGGCGGCGATTTCATTAGGGACCGATACAGCCGGATCCGTTCGTCAGCCGGCGGCTTTTTGTGGTGTGGTGGGATTAAAACCAACCTACGGGCGTGTTTCTCGATATGGTTTGATAGCCTTTGCATCATCGCTTGATTGCCCAGGACCAGTTGCAAGAAATGTTACCGATATCGCCCTTACCCTACAAGTAATTGCGGGGAGTGATCCCCTTGACGCTACCGCCGCTGCTGAGCCTGTTCCAGATTACCTTTCACCTATTGAAAGTGGAGTTAAGGGATTTCGAATTGGTCTTTCGCCAGACTATTTCAAGTTGAAATTCCCTGATCCTGAAACAGGCGAGATACGGGAACAGTCGATCAATCCAGAGGTGAACAAATCAGTATTACATGTGGCGGATATTCTATCGAATGCGGGTGCTGAGATCGTGGAGGACGTTCCAATGCCAAACACGCGTTTCGGGATACCAGTTTATTTTGTTATCTCTCGCGTAGAAGCAGCTTCTAATCTTCATCGATACGATGGAGTGAAATATGGATATCGTTATGAAGGCGAGGTGGCAGATCTGCGTGAACTCTATCGGATAACACGCACTCGTGGATTTGGTACTCAAGCCAAAATGAGAATCTTAATGGGTATGTACGTATCCGCAGAGCAATATGAGAAGGGATATTACGAAAAAGCTTTGCAAGTCAGGTCGCTCATTCGGCAAGACTTTGTGAGGGCATTTGATCCAGAAGGACCCTATCGGCTTGACTGTCTTCTCACCGCCACAACCCCAACAACTGCTTTCAAGATTGGAGAATTTTACGGTGATTCCGTACTCATGCAATATGCTGACCTCCTAACTGTCCCAACTAATCACGCAGGAGTTCCTGGGCTTTCAGTTCCAGCTGGTATTGATCAAAATGGATTGCCGATTGGAGTTCAATTCCTTGGACCTGATTTCTCAGAGGGTATGCTTTTTCGAGTAGGACGTGCTTTCGAGATCCTGACTGAGGATGAATCTTGGCGAAAAACAAAACCGATGGTATTAGCAAACTTGAGCTAGAAGCAAAAAAGGATAAACACGTATCGATTTCCGGAATGAAGCTGACAATTGTAGATTAAAGTTAGTTATGGCGAGAATTGTGAATACAGAATGATTAAGGCGGAAGGAAAATCAGAATGCCGGAGTACGAGAGCGTCATTGGACTTGAAACACATATCCAATTGAACACCAAATCGAAGATTTTCTGTGGCTGTAAAGCTGATTCCTGGGAAGACCTGCCCAATACTAACATTTGTCCTGTGTGTACCGGACTTCCTGGCGTACTCCCGACTTTGAATAATGCCGTTGTTGAAAAGGCAGTAATCCTTGCCCTGGCTATGAACGCGGACTCGGTTCAGCCGATTTCATACTTTGCCCGCAAGAATTATTTCTATCCCGACCTACCAAAGGGGTACCAGATCAGTCAATACAACGAACCCCTCGCAGTAGGCGGGCACATCGATATTCCCCTCCCAAAAGGCGGCATCCGGAGAATCCAAATCGAAAAATTACACATTGAGGAAGATGCCGGTAAGACAGTCCGGGATAACGGCAAACGATTGATCGATTTCAATCGATGTGGTGTGCCGTTAGTTGAAATGGTGACCGGACCTGACTTTCGTTCAGCCGATGAGGCGGCCCAATATCTAATTCGATTAAGGCAGCTGCTCCGCTGGATTGGTATTTCAAACGCGGATATGGAGCGCGGGCAATTGAGATGTGATGCGAATGTTTCCATCCGGCCCATTGGATCAACTGATTTGCATACAAAAACAGAGATTAAGAATGTAAACTCGATCGAAAATGTTCGCGCAGCAATTAACGTAGAAGTTAGGCGACAGATCCGCGAAGTAGAGGCGGGTCGGAAGATAGAGTCGTGGACCCTGGATTGGGACGAAACAACCGAAACCGTCCGGAAGATGAGATCCAAGGAATCAGAAGCTGATTATCGATATTTCAGAGAACCGGATTTACTCCCCATTCAGATTGAGGGTGGTTGGATCCGTGAAATTAAAAAGGCACTACCAGAATTGCCGCTTGCACGGAGAGCCAGATTCGTTGAGCAGTATGAACTGCCCGAGTATGATGCGGAGATCTTAACAGAGGAGAAATCTCTATCTGAATATCTTGAAAGCGCTCTATCGACCTTCGATGGCGATCCTAAAGTAGTCTCAAATTGGATGATAAACGATCTCATGAGAATGATCCGTGAAAAGGACATCCTCGCGGGAGACTTGACGATTCAACCGGGACAGTTGGCGGAACTTATTCAAATGGTCGAGACGAAGGAGATAACCGGGAGTACGGGCAAAGAGCTGTTGGAAAAAGTCCAAGAAAGTGGAAAAGATCCGAAGATTATCGTTGAAACCGAGGACCTAGGACAAGTTTCAGATGAGGTTGCACTGCGCCAAATTGCTAAAAATGTTATCACGCAAAACCCCGATCAGGTTGCCACGTACAAGGGTGGAAAATCGACCGTAATCGGATGGTTTGTGGGTCAGATCATGCGGGAAACAAAAGGTAAAGCCAATGCTCAGTTAGTCCAATCGATCCTGCGTGAATTGCTTGATAAGGCATAGCCTTTCCATTCGATAATCTTGTAAGCATAAAAATTCAGCGCCCAACCAGATTGTGGAA
>JAUXJX010000037.1 GCA_030624545.1 Bacteroidota bacterium
ATGGCAGGCTGCACCTTTTGAAAAGACTTGAACCAACAGAACATTTCGGTCATGATGCAGAAACATGTCTACCACTTTCATGGTCTTACCCGACTTGGAGCCCTTTTTCCAGGTTTTCTTTTTCTGGCGATGGTAGAGCCACAGTTCCCCGGTCTTTCTGGTTCGCCGCACGGCTTCGCGCGTCATTTGAACAAACATCAATACCTTTTTCCCATTGTAATCTTGAATTACCGCCGGAAGCAGGCCATGATCGTTGAATTTTAGTGTTTTCGACGAGCCAAACAACATCATTCACCTCATTTTGAATGGATGAATACTTGTGAGTGATAAATCCGCACTGTTGACAAAGATCTCCCGCAAAGACGCCTGTCTCCCTGCTTCCGCGGGCAAGCGAAGGCAGGCTAAGGCGCTAAGAATATTAAAGATAATAAGATACATTTCAGACCAGGTTTTTAAAAGACTAACTGTTAGATAATAAGTTCACATTTTATTGTTGATTTCTAGATTCTTAATCATTTGCGTTCTTTGCGCCTTTGCGTCAGTGAATTATTCAAGTAAAATTAGTTGAGGAACGCTGCAAGCGGATCTTATCGTCTAAAACGATCTATTATTTGCGTCACCTTTAATGAATCGTCTACCAGGGGATTTTACTAAACAGAAATTCCCAGGATTAGCTGAATCCTGATTCTCCGGGACATCAACATCAGCGCGAATTAGGATATTTGTTACTTTTCAATGACATAATTATTGCCCTCATTGGGCCAACGGGCGCGAACGAGAATCGTGTCCTGCGCCACAAAGAATCTTTCAGCAGGCAAAAAAGGAAAGGTTGACCCGAAAGAGTAAAGACCGTTGTTATCGCTATCGCGAAACCCGCTCAGAATGTATTTTCCCGGTAAGATGGCTCCGAACCGATAGCTCCCTGATTCGTCAGCAGCGACGGCCTCCCGCGCCTCTTCCCCATCTTTTTTCAATTGCAGAAAAATCCGTCCCCAGGCCAGGCTATCCCGATCAGTGATTCTGCCTGAAATGGCGCTGAGCGTGTCGGGATCGAGAACCCTCCAGGCAAAAGTTTTGCTGCCTGAGAGTTGGTGACCGGCCACATCCTTGATCTTCGTGGAATCTAGATTGAGCCGCATCCATTTGGTTCCGCTCCAGGTCGAATCGGGCCAAATCTCCAATCGACGCAGTCCGTTCCAGCGCTCTATTGCTCGAACCTGGGTCGTCGAGTCTTGCAATAAGGTGAAAAGAGAATCCGTTTGTGAGGTATCAATGGCCTCGGAAAAATTGGCCAGGATTGCCTGGCCTGGAAACAGCATTCGGCTGCTGTCAGGCGGAATAACCGATCTGATCCTCGGGCTCGTCGTGTCCGGGTTGGCCACAGATTTAAACTCATATCGAATCGAATCCGAAACCGGACGGCCGTAGGTATCTTTAAGATTTTTGATGAGGAGCTCACAATGTGAACTGTCTCTCGGAAGAGTCGTCATGGACCAGAGATTCGGATTGTCAGGATCCGGAAGCAGATCAACAATAGAAAGCTTTCTGCCGTTAACCTCGCTCAGCCGGTTGTCGTCTTTCAGACCCGGATGGACGGCCCTTGAGAAGCGGACTCGGAGATGCCGGCGATCTGCCTGATCAAGACTGACAATGCGAACGCGGCTAGTATCTTCAAGCATCAAGCGAAAAAACATGTTCCTCGCATATTGGTTCTCTCCCCGTAAATCGACATCCGAAGAAGTGACCCCGATCTGTTCGCTACTTTTGTCATAAAGTTGATTCTTATTTCCATCACGAACGGCGAACAATCTATAGTTCCTGGGGGCGAGATTTGCAAGTCTGAAATTTCCCTCCTCATCGCACTGTGTGGCATAAGCCGGCCTGATTATGGTTGGATCGATCTCGTCATTCGTATCCAGGAAATAGCTCCAAACCGTCACTTCGACACTCTTTTCCGCAAAAACTCGTCCAGAAATCTGTTTGCGGTCGAGCTTCTCCCCGGTTGAAAAACCCAGCGTGTAGGACTCTTTTAAGGCGTTTCTTCGCAGGTCCTTAATTCCGGTGCCTAGAGTAATCGTGTAGGTAATATCCGCAATCAACGAATCGGCCATCTCCATCCTGATCTTCCTGCCCTTGACTTTCAGCTTGGCATCGTCCCCTGGGTTGGGGGAGATGAAAAGGTTGCCCTCAACCGAACGGGCGTCAATGCTTTCCGAAAATTCAAACTCGACGGCGGTTGTGCGGGAAACATTTGTGGCGTTTGAGTCGGGAATCGTGTGTACCACATAGGGTGGCGTTTGATCCGGCGGACCTCCGGGGGGAGCGCCTTGATTCGCACAAGCAGAATAAAGGCCAAATCCAAAAATAATAAGTATCTTAATTAATGAGATCTTCATACGGCTTGCTAAAATATGCCTTTGCGGAGAAAAATTCAAACCTTTTGCCGGTTCGACGAACGGAACAAAAAGGTATATGTGTGTGCCTTTTCAACGAAACCTGTTGATCGCTCAAACGTTAGTAAGTCTTGGCGATGAGAATTCGGCTGCAACCTGAAAATGACTTTTTCCGTCTCAATATTCAGAAGCACCACAGAATACAACCTCAAAGATTCCGGTTTTCTTATGAATCGCAGAAACCACGCTGGACTGGAGCACGGCCTTAGCCGAACAATTTGCAAACGAATTATGTCTTCCATATATTGAATACGATGACTCTTTTAGGAAAAAGGACACGTACTCGAGCGATTTCTTCGCCGATTTTTCTGCTATTGGCCTTCATCACAACCATCTATATCCCGGAGGCAACCTCCCAGACAGCCATTCAAGTACCCCGGTCACAATCCGTAGAAAAGGAATTTCTGTTTGCCAAGGCGCTTTTTGAAGATGGACTTTACCCGGTAGCCAAAGAGCAATTCGAGAGATATTTGCGCAAGTATCCGGATTCCCAACATCGCGGAGACGCGACCTACATGCTCGGCGAGTCATTGTTCCAGATCGGAGATTATGAAAATTCGATTCAAGTCTTCAAAAGATTCCTATTCTCCTCGCCTGGCCTTTCTTATAAGGAAATCGCAACCCTTCGCCTGGGTGAGACCTATTTTCGATTGGGGGAATATGGTGAAGCACTCGATACATTCCGTCGCTTTGAAAAATCTTATCCAAACTCGGAATTTGCAGATCAAAATATTTATTGGCGGGGAGAGAGTTATGTCAAACTGGGGCAGCATGACGCTGCCTTGCGCTCGTTTTCGGAGCTTATTCAATCCCATCCAGGAAGCTCTTTTTTGGATTATGCATTATACTCGATCGCCTGGTTATTCGAAGATGATGGTGAGATCGACAAGGCATTTCGAGTATATGAAAAGCTCTTGTCCGATTTTCCCGCGAGCGAACTGGCCGAAGACGTCTCTTATCATATCGGATTCTCGGCCTATAAGGCCGGATTTCATGAAAAGGCCATAGAGTATCTCAATGAGGCCATTCAGATCCATCCCGGCAACGAACGCTCGGCCGAGGCCCAGTTCTTTATTGCAGAGTCTTACTACCTGCAAGACGATTTCGAACGTGCCGTCCGCGCTTATCAAAAGGTTGCCAGAGATTATGGCGAGGGGCCTTGGGTTGAGCGCAGCCATTATGGATTGGGCTGGAGCCAAATGCAGCAGGAGAATTGGACACGTGCGATTGCTGCCTTCGATTTTCTTGCAATAAATTATCCCGACAACGAGCTTGCACCGAAAAGCAACCTCCATATGGCGAAAGCCTATCAGAACATGGATGACGTCGTCAACGCACGTGAATCCTTTGAAAAACTCATAGGCCAATTTCCGGATGACTCCATTGCGGTTCAGGGAAAATATGAGTTGGGCCTTCTCGAATTCCGGGAAAACAATCCCCTGCATGCCGACCGTATCTTTGCATCACTAAACCAAGCAGAATATGATTCCGAAATACAGGCAAACTCAATGTTTATGCGCGGGGAAATCGCACTCGCCCAGGACAGCCTTGGGACCGCCGCGGATTTCTATCAAAACACCAAAGAACAATTTCCGTCGGCCAAGGTCAAAGCGGATGCCGAGTTCCGGCTGGGATGGTGTCAGTTTCACTTGGACCAGTTCGATCAGGCCGAGAATACATTAGAGAACTTCGTCATGAACCGGTCGGATCACCGGTTTTTTGATCAGGCAATATTCTGGCTGGGTGAGACGAAACTGGCTTTGAACAAATTGGCGGAGGCCCAGGCTCAATATGAGCGGCTCCTCGATGCATTTCCCAATTCCGATCTCGCCGATAATTCCCGCTATGGCCTGGGATGGATCTCCCTGAACCAGGGCAACTACGATCTGGCAATCGATCATTTTGATCGCGGTTTGCGACTTTCGACAGATGACGAATTGAGCGCTGAGATTCTGTTTCGCAAGGGCGACGCCCTTTTCAGCAAAAAGTCCTACCAGGAAGCAATCGACGTCTACCGAGGCTCGATTCGCAAGTTCCAATCAGAGACAGAAAAAGTGGAAGCCCACTTCCAGATTGCAAGATCCTTGTTCAGGCTGGGAAGACTCTCCGAGGCAACATCCGAATTTGAAAGCCTGGTAAGACGAGCTCCGCAAAGTGAATTTGCGCCACAATCTCAGCTCATGGCGGGCAGATGCTATTTTCAATTGGGGGAATATGACCTGGCAATTACGGCTTTTCAAAAGCTGGAAGACCGATACCCACAGAGCGAATTCGTAGATGATGCCTTATATTCTATCGGCGATTGCCACTACAATGCGGGAAATTACGACGCCTCCATTCAGGCCTATGAGGCCCTGCTCCGGCGATTTCCCGAAAGCTCTCTGCTTGCCGACGCGATAAGTGGAATTCAGTGGTCCATGATTCAAAAGGGCGATTCTGAGGAGGCGGTACAGGTTACGGATAATTATATCGATCTGATTGGCGACTCCGGCTCTGCTGCCGAATTCTCGAAAAGAAAAGCAGAGCTGTTTGTCAATTTGAATCAATATTCGCAGGCAGTTGACAGCTACCGCAAATTGATGAGGGATTATCCGGAATCGGAGCAGGCCATGAGCGCCTGGTTTTGGATCGCTGAAGTCTATCGAAAGTCGAATGAATTACAAAAGGCGGAAGGTGCGCTGTTACGCCAGATTACTGAATATCCAGATGCCCCGGTAAGCGCTGATGCGCTGCATCAATTGGCAGAAGCAGCCTATGAGAACAATGAATTCTCTCCTTGCCTTCAATATTTGCGGCAACTCATCGACAGATTTCCGGACTCGGATTACGCACCTCACGCGCAATACAGAATTGGCCAAACCCATTTGCAGCAGGGGCGAATAATGGATACTGAAAATCATTTTCGTGAGCTGTTGTCGCGAGTCCCTGCCGAAAAATATGCAGATTACGCTCAACTGGGATTGGCCCGCGTCGCCTTAGCGAGAAAGAGCTTTGTGGATGCTGAGGCCTTCCTGGATGAAGTTCTGAAAAATAGCAGCAATGAACTTGCTGCCGAAGCACAATTCCTAAAAGGTGACCTGGCCTACGATCAAGAAAACTACCAGACGGCGGGATTGAATTATCTCAAGGTCAAATACCTCTTTGGTCAATATCCCTACTGGGTGGTTCGCGGTGTTTATGGAGCCGGACTCTCTTATGAGAAATTAGAGCAAAAAACCGAAGCCATAAAACTGTACCGGTCAATCCTGCAAAGTTTCCCGGATACAGAATTTGCCCGTCTCGCCCGGGAGCATATCGATCAGATTGCGGGCCGCCGATGATGTCAACTCTGGAAAAAGTGGCCTGCGGGGTTCTTTGCGTCGGTGTGCTCGTTTCACCGCTGAGCGCGCCGTCTGCCCAGGACAAGAAGATCCCCAAACCGAAGCCGATAGCACCGTCGAAATCTGCAGATAAGGACAGCTTGGATCAGCAAACGCGGCTGGAAATCCCTGAGGTGTTAATCCTTGGAGAGGATATTAGTGTCCGTCTGCCCGGATCCAAGCGGGTAGAACGTATTTCGGATTCAATTTTGCCCATTGAACAGCGTTCGAACCGTAGATTGGAAACACAGCCGGTTTCCGCGGCAACGGACAAATTCCCGGGCCGGCAAGCTGCCTCAATTGCTCACAGCTCGCAGGTTGAAGTGCGCTACGGCAGTTACAACACGCTGAGTCTATTTGGCAAGCATTGGCGCCAATTGGAAAGGCTCAGCCTGGATTTGGAAGGCTCATTTGACAAGAGTGACGGGCAATTCAATAATAGTCAGTTCGAAAACTGGCGGATCGGGTTCGCAGGCTCGTATGATCTCAATCAGCGCCATAGGTTGAACGCCGGTGCGAGGTTTTCCTCTTATGATTACGGATTGTGGGGCAGTCCCTTCGAACATAAGAGAGACTGGAGCCAATTGGAGATCTTCGCCGGCCTGTCAGGATGGCTCAATCCTATGTCGAGATACGAATTTCGCTTCTCTCAAAGCAATTCACCGAGAGAGGGGCAAATTGACTCTGTCGCCGGTGTTGACACTATTCCGAGCTTCCGCGAGAAAAACCGGGATATTGCCCTGAAATTTATGCAGACACGGGAAGCATGGGAATTCAGCCTGGGAGGCAACATCCTGCTCAATAGATACGAGACCGCGCCAGAGACAAATCCGCTCTTATTCCCGCTTAACCGTAATACGAATTCACTCTCTGATATTTTTCTGGGGATCGGAAAGCAGTTGGGCCAAAATGGCTCGGTTAACCTGGGTGTCCGCTACCAGTTTTACGATCTTGACGAATTGAATCAGGATGATGGCCGCTTTCAGCCCTCTTTCGAATTCAACTGGAGTGCCAGTCCCTATGTTCGATTTGCCGGCTTCTACAAGTCACTCTTTCGCTTGACAACCCGCCAGCAGCTTTTGGCCATCAACCCGGCAGCGAATCTCGCCATCCCCCATTCTCCAATAGAGGATGTCAATGTCTCAGTCGGAATCGGCCTGGAATGGCGCCCAAACTCCTTATCCTCATTCAATTTATCTTACAATTATCAGAAGATAGACAATCTCCAGATCTGGCAGATTGGTGAGGTTGTTGGCTCGGGTGTAGATACTCCTGAAAATTACCTGTTTCGGGTTGGAGCCGTGCCAAGAGCTCATCTTTCATTCTTAACCCTGGTTTTCACCGCTGGCAATCTAAAGCCTTACCGATTTCGCTCGACCTTGATCCTGTCCGGATCCGCCATCGATGAGTTTGGAAATTCAATTACTCCGGAACCCCTTGAACAAGACATACCCTATTTGGAGGATGTTAGATTGCCCCTGGAGTTTGAATATTTGTTGCTGCCCAACTTGACTGCAACCATAAGCGGCCAATACTTGAGCACCCGTGTGTTCGAGCTCTCTCAGCCGCAATTGGGAAAAAGTTACGTGCGCTTGAATGCCAAACTCAGCTATAAAAAGAATCTATTTGTTTTCTATCTGCTTGGAACGAACCTGTTGGACCAGAAATACGAAATTTGGCAAAGATACCGGGAAACCGGGATTCAGGTTTTTGCGGGATCGAAGGTAAGCTTCTAGGATGTGGTTCTCATGTTTCTGAAATCAATTCAACCCGGATATTTTGTGACCCTGGATTCTGACTTTGGAGGAAGAAAATGACCCTATTCGAAATAGCCGCTCGTGGCGGTTGGATTATGTTTCTGATATTGCTTTGTTCGCTAACGGCCATCGCGATATCTTTTGAACGGTTTTTTGCGCTCAGAAAAATTCGCATAAATGCAAGAACCTTTGTTCTGCAGATTCAAAATCTTTTGATGCGCGGCAGGCTGGATGAGGCGATCAAAAACTGCAAACAAACGCCCGGCCCCATCGCCTCATTGACAAAAGTCACGCTGGAAAAATATGACCGGCCCCACGACGAAATCAAGGAAGCCCTGGAAAGCGCGGCTCGTCTTGAAATTTACCACCTGGAGAAATATCTTGGCGCTCTGGGAACCGTTGCGGCCATCGCTCCCCTCCTCGGTTTTCTCGGTACCGTGACCGGTATGATCCGTGCCTTTATGAAAATCGAGACCTTGGGCGGAAACGTGGGAGCGCCTGTACTTGCCGGTGGAATCTGGGAAGCGCTCGTGACCACGGCCGCCGGTCTTGTGGTGGGAATTATGGCCCTCATACTTTACAACTACATCCAGGGCAGGGTCGCCCAAAATATCTACGAGATGGAAGAAAGCTCTTACAATTTGTTGGAAATGATGCGAGAAAAGGAGATTACCGGACATGAAATTTGAAATCTCCAAGAGTCGAATAACTACCTTTACGGCAGCGTCCTTAACGGATATTGTCTTTCTTTTGTTGATATTCTTTCTGTTGTCCTCGTCGTTCGTTGTTCAGCCGGGCATCAAGGTTCAGTTGCCCAAGGCCACCTCGGCGCCGGTTGAAACAAAGGGCAAGATTTATTTGACCTTAACCGCCGACGGCAAGATTTTTCTTAATGAAGAACAACTCAACAAGAATGAACTGGGAGAAGCGGTTCATCGACGTCTGCAGCAGGGCGGGGACCAGGTTGTGGTGATTAAGGCCGACAAACGGCTCACCCTCGAAAAAGCCATTGAGGTGATCGATATCGTTAAATTGGCCGGTGCTGAACGATTCGTAATCGCGACCAGCCCGGGGTAATTACTTAGCCGCTAAGGACGCAAAGTAACGCGAAAAAGGCGTTGAATTCAAATTAAAAAACTCCTTGACTCTGCGCTCTCCGTGCTCTCTGTGGTTAGAAAAGAAATATGAAGCATAAATTAGAAAAATTAGTTAATTCAGGCCTGCGGAAGACATTCGGCATTTCCCTGCTTCTGCATCTCCTCCTTTTGCTGATTTTCTATTTCACAGTGGTCACGGCAACCATTGAACTGCCGGAGTTTGTGGAAATCAGTTTCGTTCAGGCGGGGCAGCCGGCAGAAAAGACTTCTCCTACTCCGAGAGAGCGAGTGGAACCGACGAGTGTGAAACCTGCTCCGCCAAAAATTGAAGAGCAGGTTGAGGTGGAGGAGCAAATTCAGTTGCCCAAGAGAAGGATGCTCGAATCCGAGCCGCCGGATTTGCGCGTACGCAGCGGCGAAAAGCGGTCCCCTACTCCACCCGTCACCAAGGTGACGCCTGAAAAGTCCGGCACGGAACCGGAGCGGGACGCCTTTGTCCCGTCTGTGCCGGAAAACCGAAAACAAGGTTTTGAGCCGGATGAGTCGCTGCGCGAAGGAACCACTTTCGCCGAGAAAGAAAGTTCGAAAAAAGGTATAACGGCGAGTTCCTTTGAGATCGAAGGCAAGGCGGCGGAAAGAAAAATTCTATCCCAGGTTTTGCCGAGTTATCCGGAAGGCTATGGCAAAGAGGGAGTAATCAAGTTTCGCTTCAAAGTGCTGCCAAACGGCCATGTGGCTGAAATCATACCTACCATGAAGAATGATGCTGTCCTGGAAGCTAACGCCATGAGCGCCATTACGCAATGGCGATTTAATCCGCTCCCCCGCAATGTGCCCCAGGAAGCGGTTGAGGGAATTATAACCTTTCGCTATAAGCTCAAGTAGTCAGATCCTTTCGACCAATAAACTGAAAAAGGGAGAATTCAGTCCAGGCATTTCCCAAGGGTACCTCGAGCGCCTGCCTTCCAGGGTGTTACAGAATGAATCTGATAAAGCATCCACCCTTCGCGACTAAGTCTATCCTGAACAGCGTGAAGGGCTCAGGATGGACGCTCTTGGTTATC
>JAUXJX010000013.1 GCA_030624545.1 Bacteroidota bacterium
CACCGGCAAAAGGCAGTTGGTTGGTCAATATTTGGTAAAGAACCACCCCCACAGCGTACAGATCTGAACGGTTGTCGGCACTTTCACCCAACAATTGTTCCGGAGCCATATACTCCACAGTCCCCAGAATATCACCAGCGACCGTTAAGCCTTCGTTCGCCATGATTTTGGCAATGCCAAAATCCAATATCTTGACCTGGTCATCGGAGGTGATCAAAATGTTATCGGATTTGATGTCGCGATGAAGAATGCCCATACTATGGGCGAGCTGCAATCCACTTAACATTTGGCCGGCAAATTTTATCACGCTCTCCGGTTTTAGAGTCCCCTTATTCCGGATGAGATCTGTCAGCGATGTGCCCTGGACGAATTCCATCACAATGTAGCGGCCAAAGTCGGCTTCGTCCACTTCGTGAATTGTAACAATATTGGGATGCACCAATTTTGCCGCAACGCGCGCTTCACTCATGAAGCGTGCATCATTTCTTACGTCCTCGAGCAAATGTTTATGCATCACCTTTATAGCAACATCACGCTCAAGCACGGAATCGAAGGCTTTAAACACCTCCCCCATGCCACCCTTACCCAATGACTGCACAATTTTGTAGTGCTTAACTTGTTTCATCTTACCCTAACTCCACACCGCCGCACCGAGTTCGTTCCCCTGATGGGATCTTCCCAATAGAACTTTCTTAATTTGCGCATGCGTGCTCAGCCCCGGCCTTTGCCAACGCCTTCTGATCGCTCCCATGTTTCACTGAATCTTCGATTTCTTCAGCTTTCTTCTTGTTGTCGTCGGTCCATTTTTTGACATGTAGTTTCTTAAAGATCGTTTCCGCCTTCAAATTGAATTCATCGGCTTCGGTATCTTTTCCAGTATCACGCAGCATCCTCGCAAATTCTTGATAACAGTTCGCCAGGCCCAGCAGAATATTGAATTCTTCATATAGACGGATACTTTCGTGGTAGAATTCTTCCGCTGTTTTTGTATCTCCGGCTTTCCAGAATATGCGGCCGAACAGCATGTTTGTCTTGGCGATGCCCACCGGGTTCTTGAGCCGCACCAAAAATTCCAGGGCTCGACCGCAGGTGTTTGCCGCCATAGGATAATCTCCAACCTGGGTATAAAACTCGGCTTTGTTCAAGTGCACAAAGGCCACCAGAGGAAAGTAACCTATTTCCTGGCAAAGCTCCTGGGCTTTCTCGAAATAATTAAAGGCCTGTTGCAAATTGCCGCGTCGCAAATGCGTTTGGCCAAGATTGTTTAGACTTTCTGCGGTACCGCGGAACTCCTGAATACTCTGAAATTCAATTAGGGCTTCCTGAAAATGTTTATAAGCAAGATCATATTCTCCGACCATGCGACGAATAATACCCAAGTGATTGCTTATGGCAGCCCGGCTGCGAATGTCACTGATGCGTTCGGATGTCTCAAGTGCGGCTTGAAAAATATCCTGGGCCGCCAGATAGTCTCCTTTTCGGTAGGCAATTTTGCCGAGTTCAATTTGTGCCAGTGCAGACTCACTGTAATTGCCCACTCCTTCCAGCGCCACGATGGCTCCTTCCAGAAGGTCCTTGGCTTTCTGCCAGTCGCCCCTTTCGGAAAAGATCCTTGCTATTCGGTATTGGGTCTGACCTTGCATGGACTGGTCTCTTAGCCCGGTCGCAATGTCGAGGACGATGCCATAATTCGTGAGCGCTGCTCTGTAATTTCCCAGAGTCTCATAGGTTTCACTCAGTGCGAAAATGAAATTTGCGCGCTGCCCGTCCTCCAGCATACTGCCGCGATATTTCTGAAAAGTTCGCAATGCCAGATCCATGTAATAACTCACCTTCTCCATGGCCTCGCCAGCCAAATCCTGTGTATAGATCATCTGTTCCGGCAGATCCTGCATGCCCAATTTTTTGATTTTCTCTGCGATGGCATAAATACTGCGGTTTCTGGCAATTTGCGATTTCGAAGCCGTCTTGTTAATAATGCCGGAAATCTTCTTCAAGCAATTTCGTATTGTTGTGCCGCTGTCTTTTTTCATGTCCCGATCTCTTAGTTGTAATTTTCATTGGAAGCTGCTTGCACGTCGTAGGAAAATAGTTCTATTTGCCTTTCGATCTTGTTCGCCTTGCTTTGCAACCCTATCTCGCGATAGCTCGCCAGGGCATGATTAAGCCAGCGCGTGACGTCATCCTGATTTTCCATTGCCAATGCCAAAAGTGCCAACTCATATTCGGTTTCCGCTCTACCCAGCCTATTCCGGACCTTTTCGAATTTCTCCGTGGCCAGGGTCAAATGTCTAAGGGATTCTGCCCAGTTGCATTCACCACGCTCTATGACCCCCTGAACTTTATGATACTCAGCCAGGCCCAATTCGTCATCCAAC
Source organism: Bacteroidota bacterium (assembly GCA_030624545.1). GTDB lineage: Bacteria > Zhuqueibacterota > JdFR-76 > JdFR-76 > DREG01 > JAUXJX01. Next base: position 2,379 of record JAUXJX010000013.1, read on the forward strand.
CGTCTTAGAGCCCGATGGGCCTTGAAATTGTACTCCCTCGCATCTGCAAAATTCTTAAGATGAGCCAAAGCTAACGCACGGTTTAAGAAGGTAGTCGACTTCAACGGTACGATTCCCAGGACATCGGAGACGCTTAGACTCTTGCCGTAAAATTCGTTTGCGAGCTCCCAATTCCCCTCGTCAGCGTGGGTCATACCGATGTTGTGGTAAATCTGCGCCAGCCCCAGGTTGTCGCCAAGATTCTGAAATATGGATATGCATTTGCTGTACGTCGCAATGGCGGCCATGCCCTTTCCTCTTGCGATTTCGATGGCGCCCATGTTATTCGTTATGTTGGCGAAAAGCTGTTTCGCATCAGCCTTTTGCGCCAGATTGAGAGCCTTTTCATAATGCTGTTCGGACGTCTCGTAGTCGGACAGTTCAAAATATACATTCCCCAGGCCATAATGAATCAAGGCCTGGTCAAATGGACCTGAACTTTGTACATTTTCCAGGCATTTATCAAAACTTTCCCTGGCGCGCTGCCAATCGTAAAGGCGAAAATAGGTCAGGCCTTGTTGAACCAGTATTTGATTTCTTATTTTAGATTCCAAGCCCTTGCCGCCCAATTTCATTGCGCTCTGGCAACATTCGATACTCCTCTGCCAGTTTCCCAGCAGCCGCTCCAACCAGGCACTCCGAATCAACAGTTGGATTTCTTCTTTTTGAGCCTGTTTCGGAAGACAAAGGACTAAGTTCATAGCTCGATCGAAAAAGTCTTTCGCCTCCAGAAAAGCAAGATTTTCGAGTGCAAGGTCGCCGGCTTGAATCAGGTAGCGGAAGGTTGCCTCTTTATCGTCGGTCTGGCTATAATGGAAGGCCAGGAGATAGATTTTGTGAAGACGCTCCAAATGTCCTGCACTTTCAACGGCCGCCGCGATCATATGATGCATCGAGAGCCGTTTCTTCGCTGAAATCTTGTCCCGGATAACCTCGCGAACCACCGAAAGCTTGAAGACATAGGAATCCTCGCCAACTTGATTCAAAAGCTTGCGCTCTTTTAGAAACAGGAGATCTTTGATCACACCGACGCCCGGCCTCTTCAAAATCGTCGACAAAATCAGGTGATCCACGGCCCTATCCATCAGCGAGACGTATTGCAGCAGCTTCCGTTGCCGCATAGATAGCTCCTCTACGCGGCGCAATGCCTGTTGAACATCCTCGCCATCTCTAGTCAGATTAAATAGACTGTCTCTTGTGATGTCTTCCTGGTTGAACCAAATACCCTTTTCGTGAAAAATAATCCCCTCCGCCAGCATCTCTTCCAGGCAGCTAACCAATTGACCGGGTATGCCATCGGTGACTTCCTGCAGGAGGGGCATAAAATTGGCCGAAAAATCTCTCCGCTGAAACACTCTTCGGAGCAAACCGCGTATGTTTTTTTCTCCGAGTCTTTTCAGCCTGAAACTCTCCATTAATCCTTCCCGGTTCATTCGCTGCAGCACGTCCGAATAAACCGGTACCTCCATTTTGGAATGACTGCGGCCATCCCGGCGCAGAGTCGCAAGTAATAGTATTTTATGTTCGCCAATACTTTCGCAGAGGTAATGAATAAACTTCCATGATGTCAACGGGGCAAGATGCACATCACCTAAATTGATTACGAGGAGTCTTTCCTGCGCGACTTCCAGGATTCTGGACAGCAACCATTGCTGGGCCAACCCTTGTTTTGTTTGAAACGAGTAAAGGGCCTTCAGGTCCCACTCTTCACGATCTGCTGATCGCTGAACACCAGACAAAGCATCAGTTTTTCCGGCGGTTGCCGTCGATATTGTGGCAGCGCCAAACTGTTCGACGATCCGCAAAAAGGGTGCGTACGGCTGATATTCATGGTCTTGGTTGAATCTTATTGAGATACACGTTGCCGCCGCCGCCTCCGAAAAGTGGCGCACCAAAGTTGACTTTCCGATTCCAGCCTCGCCGCTGATTACCACGAATCTGCCGCAGCCTTTCTTAGCCTCGTCCAGGTAGGCCTGCAATTGCTGCAGCTCTCGCTTACGTCCCACGAAGATATTTGAAAAAGCCGATGTCAAATTCGTCCGCATTTTGATTTCCAAATTATTGTTTAGAAGACAAACGATGTTGAGTCAGAATGGCTTCTCTCACCAGGCCTGATGCATGATGCGCTGATAAGGACAAACGAGCATTTTGGTGTCCCACAAGTCATATTGCGAAAAACCCCTGGAGAAATCTGTCTATATTATCGACCTCCGCAGGACTATCTTGACAACTTGTGTGCGCAATTGATGTCTCTGAATTTATTGACCGGATCCATATCTTTGGACAGGTAAATTGCGAGAACCCACCCGGGCCACTTTTAGTAAATTCAGCGAAAAGCCAGGGCGGGTTTGCAGCAGTGTCGAAAGATCTCGGTGTCGAATTCCCGCTTTCCGAGTCTCTCCGGTTCACGACAGTTTAGGCAAGTTGTCGTTGCGGCAAGTCAGTTTATGAATTCGGCGGATCATCCAGTGGCTGGCGACAAAATTGATTGTCCATACCGATCCGGCCAACAAAGTAATGATTACCAATCCCGTCGTCATATCAGCCTCCGATTCCTATTATCCTATTTTCTTGTCTTATTAATTCTTCTTAACATCTTTCAATTCGGTCTATTGCATAGCGGGAGAGGTACGGAATCTATGCATAGATGACATAAATGAAACCTATCTTTATCTTATTTCTATTCACTTGCTCTCTTTAATAAGCAAGAGGTGTGCCACATGACAAATGGAGTTATAAGTTATTGATTATATGTTAGATGGAGAAATCTACAGGGCGTGAGACAATTGGCTGAGTTCAGCCAACAATTTGATGATATCAGCCAATTGGCTGAAAGGAGCCAGTTTTCAATCACCTATCGCAAAGACGTGGGTGGCGATCATCCCCCGGGGATTCGTAATCAGAAAATTTTGTAAAAAAAACCTGCTGTTCAACCGATAATAATGTCGGGGTCGTTGTCAAAAATTAGCTTGAAAGGGGACGACACATGTTGGACAAAGTGAGGCACCAACAAGGTTTTACCCTGTTTGAATTGATCGTAGTGATCGTGATCATCGGCATTTTGTCTTCCGTTGCTGTTCCAAAGTTTATTGACCTGACTTCCATCGCCGAGGCAGCGGCTTGCAAGGCCAACCAATCAGCCATACGAAGCGCGGCCACAATAAGCTATGTTCAGAACGCGGCCGCCGGCAGCGCAGCGTTTCCGGCCTGGTCCGATTTTACTACCTCCCCAGCCGATTATTTCGCTGATGGCACTATGCCCACGTGCCCTTCCGGCGGGACATACACTTATGCCCAGGCTACGGGCACCGTATTGTGTGATGCGGCTGACCATTAAAGACGTTTTGGGGAACAACTGTTTTTGAAGTGTCAAAATCCTTCACCAGGCGTTTTGGGAAGGCAGCACCCCGGTCGGCTAACGATTTTCTAACAACATCACTTCAAAATCAGAACATGGTAAAAGAACAAAGGGCCATCCTCTAATGAGATGACCCTTATTCAAACTCCCCTGCGTCGTCGCCTTTAATTTATCGCTAACGCGTAGCGGGAAAGACGCGGAATCGTGGGAATAATAACCCGGACTTTTCCGCTTACCTCATCGAAAACAACCCGATCTCTATCGATTTTCATCCACTTGCCGGAGTAGCACCTATGGCCAACCTGGCTCAAAGTTTGTTGCAGGACTTGGCGGTCTGCCAATATGTGGACTCTGTCCCGACTGACGTTTTCACCGGGACCCAAGTAAACCAGGAAAAATTCATGTTCATTTTGGCAAGCAGCAGAATGAGATTCCCGAGTGCTTTCTCCGAGATTAGAACCTCGGTTTCCGAACCTGAGGACTACAACCTCGGAGCGAACTGATAAACTCATATCCTCAGAACTGGCCGGTGATCCTCCCTTATAGAACCCACCGATGTTCAATGAGGAGACGGCTATAAAAACTGCAATGAATGTAGGAACGATGACGGTACCAAGTGCATTCATCATAATCTCCGCATTGTATTCGTGCAATAATCACTTGTCTATTTTTCGACCTTTTGACTTGAAAAGACAATACCGTACTTCACGAAAGGACTATTGGCCAGAGTGTTCTTGAGGCAGGATTTGTTAGATTAGAATTGTCAAATCCCCATGGTTCTATAGCCAAAACACAAGGAACACACGCCTTTAATCTCCTCTCGACAGGGCGTCGCAGAACGTTGTTGAAATTTCCCAGGCCTGTCATTCACGCATGTTGCCCGCCTAAACCATGCGGGCACAAGTTTAGGCTCCTATTGTTTCTCAGAAATCATTTAGCTTTCATCTAAGCCAAAATGAACTTAACTTGATGTGATCAGATCAACCGGTTCAAAAGTTTTTGTTATCTGAACTTCACTGAGGTCAGTATGAAAGTCAGCAGGATTTTGGAGACCTGCCTGTATGTAGACGATCTTGAGGCCGCAAAAGAATTCTATACACAGGTTCTCGGCATGGAGGTCTACTCGGAGATGGAAAACCGCCATGTGTTCTTTCGTTGCGGCAGCCAGATGTTTCTCTTATTCAACCCGGAGGAAACCACCATCCGCCGCCCGGGAATGGTCGTTCCAATCCACGGCGCAAAAGGACCGGGTCAGGTGGCGTTCCATGTCGAGCAATCCGAAATTTCCGGTTGGAGAAGGGTGTTAAGAGATCGAGAGGTTGAGATTGAAACGGAAATCGATTGGCCTCGCGGCGGGCATTCGATCTATTTCCGCGATCCTGCCGGAAACAGCATCGAATTGGCGACGGTAAGTACGTGGAAGTGAATTTCTAATTAACCACGGATTGCACGGATGTCAAGGGAAAATATCAATCTAAATTCTGTGCAAATCCGCGTCATCCGTGGTTTCATAAAAGTGGAGGATTTGACATGGAGTTAAGAAACAAAGCCGCCATCGTTACCGGTGGCAGCAAAGGCATCGGAAGGGCCATTGCGTTGGCGCTCGCCGGGGAAGGCGCCAATGTGGCAATTTCCGCCCGCGGCAGCGATTACCTGGAAAGGACGGCGCGAGATATCCGATCTCACGGTGTTGAGGCGCTGCCGTTTGCCGGGGACATGGGCGAAGAATCGGAGATCAAGAAGTTTGTAGAAGAAACCGTGCAGCGATTTGGCCGCCTGGATATTTTGGTGAATAACGCCGGATTTGGCATCTTTCATAAAATTGCAGACTTTCCCACGGATGATTGGGACGACATGTTTAACCTAAACGTGCGCGGCCTGTTTATCGCAACCAGGGAGAGCCTGTCCCATTTGCGCAAGGCCGGCGAATCGGTGATTGTGAACGTCGTGTCGCTGGCCGGCAAGAATGCTTTTGTGAATGGCGGTGGTTACGCCGCAACCAAACACGCTGTTTTGGGATTCAGCCGCTGCCTGTTCCTGGAAGAGCGGGAAAACGGCGTACGGGTATTGGCCATTTGCCCGGGGTCCGTGGACACCAGTTTTTTCGATGAGCGCTCCAACGTCTCCCAAACCAGGAAGCAAAACATGCTGCAGGCGGAGGACGTGGCCGAAAGCGTGCTCCATATGATAAAACTGAAGCAATGCGCTATGGTGAGCGAGATCGACATCAGGCCGACGAACCCGAAGAAGTGAGATTCCAGCTAGATTCTTCACTCCGCGCCTTCGGGATTTACTTCCTCGATCCATGAATTCCCCCTAAAGAGACCGCAGCAATCAAACTGCAGGTCTATGGATCGATTCTTAGAATAGCGTATAGATGAATGGAGCCAGCGCCGAGCCATCAGTTAGTACAATTAAAGCTCCCAACAGAACCAAAGTGATAACGATGGGCGCCAACCACCATTTTTTTCGAACCCTCAAAAACTGCCAGAATTCCGCGATAATGGACAGTTTTGACATACCTAATCTCCTCTCAAAAACACAGAAGCTTCATTCGCCGGACTAAACCATAATGAGCCCCACGGCTCTAAAACTGGCGCTCGTATTCAGCATTGTCAGCTTTCGTCAATTCCCGGTAATTCCAGTAAGTCTCCGCCGCCGAATCCCATTTAAGCTCCAGAAACTTGTAGCGGAACAACCTGCCAATAAGGCCTATTGGTGTCATAACCAGGAAAAAGACGATTGACAGGATCACGCGCGTCATCACCCAGCCGAGAATAGTAGCGAATGTCATCCAGACAATATAAACCGGCTTCAATAAAATGGGTACGGCCGATCCGCATGATATCAATACAATTCCAAGAGCCAACAAATACGGATAGGATGCCTTATCAAACCAAAAGAACAGGCCGCCAACTATAATTAAGAATGATCCTACGGTTAGACCAAACTTCCGCAGATCTTTTTTTGTACTGCTAATTTTTTTGATTTCGTCAATCATGATAACGGAAGCCTAGTCTGTATTATTCACAAAAATATCACGCTAAGGCGCCAAGATCGCCAAGAAAAAAGAACTTAAGACGAATTTTGTTGAATAGGATACTGTCTCAATATCCACTGACCATAAAGTATTGTTTTTAATACTTTGCGCCCTTTGCGTCTTCGCAGTTTTATGAATTATTCAAATTAGATAATAACTTTACATTTTTTTGTTAATTTGATGTTCTTAATCCTTTGCGTTCTTTCCGACTTTGCGTGAGCGAATTATTCAGGCTAATCCAATTCAAACTCTTTGCGCCAATCGATATCATCTTCGAGGCGTTCCTGTTCTGTCTTATCTAGCAGATAATTACCCATGATCAGATAATCCATCTCGGTTCGCATGAAACATAGATAGGCATCCTGGGGGGTGCAGACCAGGGGTTCGCCACGAACGTTAAAAGATGTATTGATGATGAGAGGACAATTATGATCCTTTTCGAATTCGGAGAGCAGGTTATGATAGAGGGGATTGGTTTCCTTGTGCACGGTCTGGATTCTGGCAGAATAATCCACATGTGTAATCGCCGGAACTTCAGAGCGCGCCACATTGAGTTTATCCAGGCCAAAAAGCCTTTCCTCACTTTCCGTCATCTCTCTTTGCCTGTCCCTGCTCACATCAGCCACCAAAAGCATGTAGGGACTCGCCCGGTCTATGTCAAAGTAATCCGTGACCCGCTCTGCCTTCACTGATGGTGCAAAGGGGCGGAAGCTCTCTCGAAATTTGATTTTTAGATTCAGGGTCTTCTGCATTTTGGGTGAACGGGCGTCTCCCAATATCGACCTCGAGCCAAGCGCCCTGGGCCCATACTCCATCCTGCCCTGGAACCAACCAACGACCTTCTCATTGGCTATTAAGCTTGAGATTTCTCTTGGGATATCCTCCGTCTTCACTTCCTTATAAAGAACACCCTTGTCTTTTAGAAAACTCAAAATCTCCCCGCTCGTGTATTCAGGACCTAGGTAAGATCCCATCATGGTGTCGTATTTGCCAGTCACCGCGCGTTTGTTATTCAAATATTGATACCAGACAAACAGGGCAGACCCCACTGCGCCGCCTGCATCGCCGGCGGCCGGTTGGATCCAGACATCATCAAAGACATTTTCGACTAATAGTTTGCCGTTGGCCACACAATTGAGAGCCACACCGCCGGCAAGGCACAAATAGTCTTGCTCAGTCTCCCTCCGAACATGCCTCGCCATCCGCAACACAATTTCTTCCGTAACATCCTGAACGGATCGGGCGAGATCCATCTCCCTCTGGGTGAGCTTGGATTCGGGCCTGCGCGGCGAACCTCCGAACAGGCTGTGAAAATTCTCATTGGTCATGGTAAGCCCGGCGCAGTAGCTGAAATATTTCATGTTCATTTTGAAGGAACCGTCCTCTTTCAGGTCCAGGAGATCCTTCAGGATGAGGTCTTTATATTTGGGCTCTCCATAGGGTGCCAATCCCATAACCTTATACTCTCCGGAATTGACCCTGAAACCCGTATAGTAAGTGAACGCGGAATAAAGCAGCCCCAGGGAATGGGGAAATTGAATGTCAGCCATCATTTGAATTTCATTGCCTTTGCCAACTCCGTAGCTGGTTGTAGCCCATTCACCCACACCATCCATGGTCAAAAAGGCGGCTTCTTGAAATGGCGATGGGAAAAAGGCTGATGCGGCGTGAGATTCATGATGTTCCAGGAAAAGGATATTGCCGCCATAAACTACATCAATGTCTATCATATCCTTGATCCATATCTTTTTCTTAATCCACAGCGGCATGGCCTTGAGAAATGACGGGATTCCCCGCGGGGCATAAGCAAGATAGGTCTGCAGAATGCGTTCGAATTTCAGGAAAGGCTTGTCATAGAATGCTACGTAATCCAGATTCTGGCTGGTTAGACCGGCGCTTTCCAGGCAGTATTTGATAGCGTTTTGAGGGAATGATTGGTCATGCTTCTTCCGCGTAAACCGCTCTTCCTGCACGGCGGCAACAATAATTCCGTCTTGCACCAAACAAGCTGCACTATCGTGATAATAGGCGGAAATGCCCAGGATATTCATAAGTTAACCTGAATAATTCATGGCCACCAAGACACAAAGGCACAAAGTCTTGAAAGAACTATTGAAACAAATGCATTGGACATAAGTTCAGAAAAAACAGTTTCAGATTCATATTTCATTTAACTCAAATATTCTTGGTGTCTTTGTGCCTTTGTGGCAGAAATTTATGAATAATCCACATTAATTATTCCAGTGAATGAGCCAATGAGCCATCGATACGCGAATCAAATGGAGAACCATGCCTGCATGGATTTTACCAAGAACATCATTCTTTCTTCCAACCCCGGGCGTTTCCATTAACAAATATTGTATCGACTAAGGTTTTAAGTTTCTTAGAATTATGATTTGATAGGCCATTAATTCAAGCAAAAAGATTCTGTCATGACTGGTATAAGTCTCACTACTAATCAAATCCCTGATGACATTTTCAATGACAGGTTCATTCTGCAGAGCCAATTGCAGAGTTGTAGCGGCCGGTCGATTATTGATAATGACAAAGAGCGACTCATCTTCAAAACTGCGGCGATATCCAAGAATTTTATTTTTTTCATCCAAAAGGAAAAACTCGATTTCACCGAGGGACAGGCTTGGGTTCGACTTGCGGATGCCAATGAGTTTTCGGTACCAATCGAAAAGATCCTCGTCAAAATACACTTCGTCCGCAGGACGCGACTTACCGAGGGGATGAGCAGTTTCGGTTTCGTATTCGAGCTCCGGCCATACCATGGGCTTTCGGCAATCCGGATCGTCGCCGCCCCACATACCGGCCTCGTCACCATAATAGATCATCGGGGCGCCAGGCATGGTCATCTGCATGGCAACAATCAGACGCTGCTTCTTTCGTTCCGTTTCATTTGGCTTCCTTATATTATATGCTTCATTTTGACCGGGATGGGCCTCGTGGTCATACCAACGATCCGGATTGACGATTTGAGAGGCCAGTCGGTCCACATCGTGACTGTCCATTAGATTCTGCAGCACGTAGAGATTTTCCTTTGGATAGTCCCTATGAATGGCTTGAATGCTGTCTGCAAATTCCTGCACTGAAATCTGCTTTTCTACGTCGATAACAAACTTTTTCACCGCTTTCGCGAAACGGTAGTTCATCACGGCGTCGAAGGCATCGCCCTGAAGCCACGGTGCGGCGTTAAAGATCTTATTGTTCGGCCAATCTTCCCACCAGACTTCTCCCGTCAAATACGCGTTGGGATTGATCTGCTTGACCCAGCGCCGGAGTTCCCTCCAGAAATTCAATTCAATCATCTCCGCTACATCCAAACGCCAGCCATCAATACCATCGGACGGATCGCCGTCGCCATCGGGATCCATCCAGCGCTGGATAACGGCATGCACGTGCTCTCGGATCCCACCCACAAGTCCGTTCTCGTCCTCACTCATTTCGGGTAAGTCTCTAACACCGAACCACCCCTGGTATTCAAATTCATTGTCGCGAGTGGCGGGATCGTCCCAGGATTTGATGATGAACCAATCCTTGTAGGGCGAGTTTTGCTGGTTCTCTACAACGTCTTTGAACGCCCAAAATGTATTCCCCACATGATTGAAAACACCGTCGATTATACCCCGCCTGCCTCGGCCATGACACTCTTTGATGAGCCGGAGGAATAAACTGTCCGCAGTAGTCCAGCGCCACGTTGATGGATCTGCCGGGTTTTCCTCTGCCCATATCTGCCTATCTCTTTGCGGATTCGGTCCAAAATTGTTCTCGATATGGTGATACATAGCCGCATCATACTTGTGCAGAGAAG
>JAUXJX010000469.1 GCA_030624545.1 Bacteroidota bacterium
AGGCAATAAGACTTGTATTCGGATAAGGAACATGGCTTAGATCTATGATAAGATGCACTTTGTTCGCTTTGATTAGGCTCTCAACGGTCTGGTGGAGCAGAGCCGAATCGGACTGAATGTCAAAAGAATCGGTTGGAACAATCCGCAGCACCTTTTGTGTGCTGTCGCAACTTTCAACCCGGATCTTTGACGAGGTCATCTCAGTATTCTTGCCCATATCCCAAGCATGAATTTCATGTGGTCAGTTCTACTCTAATGATCAATTATCGGATATTGAAGCAGAATTAATAACATAAAAAATAGCCCTTGCTGTTCGATTTCCAGCGAAAAATATTGATCACATTTCCGCTAATTTCTTTTTTTCCTCCTCCACCAAGACGCGCCTTAAAACCTTGCCAATCTGGCTCTTGGGCAGTTCCTCACGGAATTCTACAAACTTTGGTACTTTGAATTTTGCCAGTTTCTCCTTGCAAAAATCAATGATTTCTTCGGAGGTAGCAGTTTCACCCTCTTTTAGGACGATGTATGCCTTTACCGTTTCACCACGATACGAATCGGGCACGCCTGCCACAACTGCCTCTTTAATCTTGGGATGTTCGAAAAGCACTTCTTCAATATCTCTTGGATAGATGTTGAATCCGCCGGCAATAATCATGTCTTTCTTACGGTCTACAATATAGAAATATCCATCTTCATCCATCCTGGCCATATCACCCGTGTAGAGCCAGCCATCAAGCAAAACTTGTGCGGTTTCGTCGGGACGCTTCCAGTACTCCTTCATCACCTGGGGACCCGAAATAGCTAATTCGCCTATCCCCCCAACAGGAAGTTCCTCGTGCGTTTCAGGTTCGACAATTTTGGCCGAGGTCTGTGGAAACGGGATTCCGATCGAACCTTCCTTCCGAAGTCCATTAAGCGGATTTGAATGAGAAGCAGGCGAAGCCTCAGATAGTCCGTACCCCTCGACCAGTCGTCCACCGGTGATTCGCTCAAATTCTCTTTGAACCTCACCCGGCAGGGGGGCCGCGCCGCTGATGCAGGCTTTGACTGAATCCAAATTGTATTTGGCCACATCGGGATAACCATTGATGGCAATGTACATAGTGGGAACGCCCGGAAACATACTACATTTGTTTTTTTGAATCGCCTTCAGAACTGTTTTCGCGTCAAATCGAGGAATTAGAACGGCGTTGGATTTTGTTACCAGCGAAAAATGCATGCAAGTAGTCAATCCATAGCTATGAAAAAATGGAAGAACGGAGAGAACATTTTCGTTGCCATCATTACAGTCAGTCATCCATGCTCGCATTTGGCGGACATTAGAAATGATGTTTTTGTGAGTTAGAACAGCAGCCTTGGAAAGTCCGGTAGTTCCTCCCGTGTACAAAAACATGGCGATATCTTCGGGACCAATATTCGCCGGCGTAACCGGTGGATAGTCCTGCTTCATCAGACGCTGGAAAAAAAGAACATTATCTTCCTCTTTGATTTTTGTATGCGTGCCGTCCTTTCTTGCTTTCAGGGGATAAAGAATCCGAAGATGCCCCGGCAGGTATTCTTTGATACCCGTGACGATCACCGCCCTCAATCCGGTTTCACTCCAGATATTCTTGATCCTTTTAAACAGAAAATCGAGAACGATAAGAATCTCAGCTTCACTGTCATTCATCTGATACTTGATTTCACGCTCAACATATAGAGGATTGGTCGGCACCGCGATTGCGCCCAGCTTCAAAATAGCATAGTGAACAATGAGATACTGGGGAATGTTGGGAAGCATAATGGCTACGCGCGTTCCCTTCTCAACCCCTAACTGATGGAGGGCAGAAGAAAATCTGTCGACCGCTTCGCGCAACTCAGAATAGCTCATCTCCTTTCCAAGGAACGACAAAGCTGGTCTTTCGCCATAGTCTTCTGCGTTTTCGACCAGTATCTCGTAGAATGTGGTCTCCGGAATCTCAATCTCGTGGGGAACGCCCTCGTCGTAATGCTTAAGCCAGATTTTCTCCATCATTCAATTCCCTTCGGGAGTTTCTATCGACCCAGGCAGATGGTCAGTTATCGGAGACCACCTTCAAGGTTGTGCCCGCGGGGACCGGATCTTCCAATTCCATGCCATTGAGCAAGGCGACTTTTTCCACCATCTCATCTGCAACCTTCAAATCTGTTAGCGCCTTAGCCAGACTATCATAAGCCCTGACTTTCCTTAACCGAACTCTTTTGGGCTTGACATTTAGAATCCTCTGGTCTCGCAGGTAGTCAAAGTTCTCCATGGTATGGCTGAAGATACTTCTATACTTTGAGTAATCTGCTGGTGCACTCAACCCATGAAAAACGTAGACCAGGTCTGTCATCTTTATGAAATAGGAAAGAACCCGCAATTTGCTCTGCTCGGACGAAATGTCGGTAATGAGCTGTGTGGCCGCCATGCCGTTAATGGATGTGGGGTTATTTTGAATCACTTCAGCGCCTGAATCTTGCACAAAACTGGCCGCGGCGGAACCCGGATCTTTCTCTTTCGCAATTGAAAACAGAATAGCAGCATTGCCCCCTTCCGGAAACATCTGAACCTGGGTCGGCAGGTTATTGACTGTCCAATCAGGAGGAACCGGAAACCTGAATTTGAGGGTGGGATGATAAAAGGTATTGGCCTCCACAAATCCCTGCCGCGGATCCGGCCCATAGACAACACCGTCGATTTTTCGCAAATACTCATCCCTATTTGTGGAAAAGGACGTGCCCGGATATTTGGCCTGCCACTCCTTTGCCAGATTTTGAACGGCCACGACGCGATCCCCGGGTTCGGGATGGGTAGACAACCACGAGGGTATGCCACCTCCGTCTTGCGGCCGCATTCGGTCCAGAGTATCAAAAAAATTCGCCATTTGATATGCGTCATAGCTGGCTTTGGTTGAATATTCAACGCCAAGCCGGTCGGATTGACGCTCATGATCACGGCTGAAACGAAGG
>JAUXJX010000417.1 GCA_030624545.1 Bacteroidota bacterium
ATTTACAGGATGTGCAGAATATCTTTTTATCTTGTCGATCCTGTTATCCTGTCTAATTTGAATTAGTAACGACATGAATCAAACTGTCACCCAACCCAGCCTCCCCTCAGAAATCGGCCCGATGGTCTCCACGATCCTCTTATGAATTTCTGGATTCCCTGCAACGAGGTCCCCCGTTTCAAAATAATTACCGCCTCCGAATGGATCTGAGATCACCCCGCCTGCCTCTTTGATCAAAAGTACTCCGGCCGCAATGTCCCAGGGATTGAGCTTGAATTCCCAGAATCCGTCATGGCGACCGCAGGCAAGATATGCCAGATCCACCGCGGCCGCACCGGGCCGACGAATCGCGCTGACCTGCAGAAACAGGCTCTTAAAGCAGTCCAGATAGACGTCCAGGCACTCTTTTCTAGCGTGGGGGAAACCGGTCACAATCATGCAGGAAGAAAAATCCGATGCGGTAGAAACATGAATGGGTTTGTCATTTAGGTAAGCCCCCTTTCCCTTGATGGCGGTGAAAAGCTCATCTCGTGGCGGGATGTAAATGACACTCGTAACAATTTCGCTCCCGTAACTGAAGCCAATGGAAACGGCGTAATTGGGAAGGCCGTGAATATAATTCTTGGTGCCGTCGAGGGGATCGATGAGCCATTGAAAATCCGACTGTGCGGCATCCGTGCCGGATTCCTCCGCAAAAATACTGTGTCCCGGGTAATGGCCCCTAATATACTCGATAATGGCATTCTCTGCTTCCGTATCCACCTCTGTGACGAAGTCGGTGGCGCCCTTTTTCTGAATTTCTCCGGGCTCGAGGCCGCCGAATCGATCAACCAGGATGTTCCCCGCCAGCTTCGCGGCCCGGATGGCATGGTCAAGAACTTGGTCGAGATCAATGGGAATCGAGGATGCGCTTTCGGTGGTCACCGCTACTCGTCCTTGGCGACAATCTTAAGTCCGAGCTCCTTCAGTTGCCGGCCATCCACGGGGGCTGGTGCGCCGTCCATAAGGGACAGGGCGCTGGCGGTTTTGGGGAAGGCCATAACGTCACGAATCGATTTACAGCCGGCCAGCAGCATGACCAACCGATCAAAGCCAAAGGCAATGCCGCCATGGGGCGGGGCGCCGTAATCAAATGCTTCGAGCAGGAAGCCAAATCTTTCCTTTGCTTCTTCTTTGCCCATACCAAGTAATTTGAATACTCTCTGCTGCAGTTCCGGCCTGTGGATTCGAATGCTCCCCCCAGCGATCTCGGTTCCGTTTAGCACCAAATCGTAGGCACGGGCTCGAACGGCCGCAGGATCGCTCTCCAACAAGGGGATATCGCTCTCTTTGGGCGACGTGAAAGGATGATGCATGGCCATGAAGCGCTGATCTTCATCATCGTATTCGAAAAGGGGAAAATCCACAACCCAGACCAACCTGTTTTCCGAATCATTGATTAAGTTCAATTCCCGGCCGAAGTGAAGACGCAGTGCCCCTAAAGTCTTATAGGCGGTCTCGGCCTGATCGGCAACAAACAAAACAAGATCGCCATTCGATGCAGCGAATTTCTGAATGAGCTTTTCCTGTTGTTCTCCTGAAAGAAATTTAGCGCTGCCCCCCTGCAGCATGTTATCCTGAACTTTATGGGCAAGCACGCCTTTCGCTCCCAAATGCTTCGCTATTCGTCCTAAATCATCCAGTTGCGAGCGTGAAAAGCTCCCACCTCCTGGAATGGCTAGTCCTGCAATTACGCCGTTAGCCGCAATCGTATCATTGAAGACCTTGAATTCCGTGGCCTGAACCAGATCTGTCACGGTCTGAATTTGCAGGCCAAAACGCGCATCAGGTTTGTCGGTGCCGTAGCTTTCCAGGCTCTCCTGGAAGCTCAGGCGTGGAAACGGCGTCTCGATCTCCTGCCCCATTGTGTCTCGATAGACGGCGGCCATGAGCTGCTCCATGGTCGCAAAGACGTCCTCTTCATTGACAAACGACATCTCAATGTCGATCTGGGTAAACTCGGGCTGGCGATCGGCGCGCAGATCCTCATCGCGAAAGCAGCGGACCAGTTGATAGTAGCGGTCGAAGCCGGCCACCATCAAAATCTGCTTATAGGTTTGCGGGGATTGCGGCAGCGCGTAAAACTTCCCGGGCTGGACCCTGCTTGGCACGAGGTAATCGCGCGCACCCTCGGGTGTGCTCTTCATCATAAATGGGGTTTCGATTTCGATAAATCCTTGGCCATCAAAAAAGCGGCGCACGCTGGCGGTAACCTTGTGCCGTAAAATGAGGTTTTCCTTCATCTCCGTGCGGCGCAGATCAAGATAGCGGTACTTCAGACGTAGTTCTTCCGAGGCCTCTGTTCGATCCGAAATCTCGAAAGGCGTGGGTTTGGCTTCGTTGAGGATTTTCAGCTCTTTAACATCCACTTCAATACCACCCGTGTTGATATTCGGATTGATCGATTCCTTGGGACGAAGACTCACAATGCCCCGGGCTGCTATCACATATTCCGATTTCAGTTCTTTCGCCTGCTGATACACCGATTCACTGCGCTGGGGATTAAAGGCCAACTGGGTTTTCCCATAGCGATCTCTCAGGTCAACAAAGATAAGTCCGCCATGATCGCGGCGGCTGTCCACCCAACCCATGAGAGTGACCTGGCTCTTCACATGCTCAGTGGTCAGTTCGCCACAGGTATGCGATCTTTTCCAGTCACCCAGGTTTTCACTCATCTCGTTTTCTTTCCTTATCCACGAAAGCTATTCCCAAAAACAAAAAACCTCTGAAGATGCGCTTCTCCAGAGATTTCAATGTATAATAAATTGGGGCTTTAATCAATAGCCAAAGATGTAATCGTCTCCACCCCAACCAGAACTTGGTATCACAAATTGTGATTTCAAGATATGGACCTCATCCAGATTGAGCTGAAATATAAAATCTTGCGGAAATCGCTCGATGTTTCTTTTAACAGCCTGAATTAATGCTCGCGTCTCTACACCATATAACTCCGCCAAGTCGGCGCCGAGCATAACCTTGACCGCGGATTAAAAGGAGCGAGCGTTCACTGCGCTCCGATGGGATTAGTGATGGTTGAGCCGTCATAAGGGATTTAGATTTAATGGATCAGAGAATAATGGCAGGTAGCATCGTCTCCTTTATCAGGCAGAATTAAGATTCCAATTTGGAATCTCAAGACACAACTCTCACATCAGGGCTCTAAGGCTGG
>JAUXJX010000553.1 GCA_030624545.1 Bacteroidota bacterium
CAATAAAAAAGGCAGAGTATTGGTATCTATTACCCGGGTCGGTTTTCTTATTTCTGAGCCTTTGGATTCGCGCGTATCGCTGGGGCGTCTTCTTCAAGCCCATCAAACAAATGAAGATGAACAATCTCTTCTCCGCCCTCATGATAGGCTACATGGCCAACACCGTGTTTCCATTCAAATTGGGAGAATTTCTCCGCGCCCATTCCATTGGCAAGATGGAGAATTTCTCCAAGGTAACTTCACTTGCCACGGTCGTTGTAGAACGAATTCTGGATGTGATATTCCTACTGGTACTATTAGGAATCGCCCTTTTGTTCCAACCATTCACCGGCTACGAATATGTTAAAAGCGGCGGTCTGCTGATGTTTCTTATCGCCACGGTGGCTATTCTATTCCTCAGTTTCTTGGTAATAAGAACCGAGGCGGCGCTGAAATTCTATGAAAAAGTGACCCGAATGCTGCCGGAGAAGCTGCGCGATGCCGGGAGGTCGATTCTGAATTCGCTGACGGAAGGCTTAGTCGTGCTTAAGAAGCCCGAGTATTATCTTGTAACCGCGATCACTTCAGTTGCCATTTGGTTCTGTTATGTTGCATTAATCGTGATATTTATCTTTGCCTTCAGTTTGCAGGACGAAATTATTAATGGCGGTGTTGGCAAGATCTTTGTAGCTGGTATTACGGTTTTGGTAATGAGTGGACTTTCTGTGTCCGTGCCGTCCTCTCCGGGTTACATCGGGACCTATCATTATCTTGTTAGCCAGGGGCTTATCATTTATGGCGTCCAACCAAGCGAAGCATTGAGCTTTGCCGTTGTCACGCACATATTCGGTATATTCCCTCCGGCAATACTGGGAATGTACTATTTTCTCAGGCAGCACATTTCTTTCCACGACGCTCTGGAAAAAGAAAGCCTGCCAAAGGAATCATAGGACAGGATCAACAACCTGCCGGGGAAACGACCTCCGCCATCCGGAACTTCATTACGTAAACCGCTTCGCCCAACCCCTATGCACGAAGCTTTCCATATTCCTTTTTGGTATCACCATATTTCGTTGTGACTGACTTACAGAGCCTGAGTTGGGACTGCATAACTGAGACAGATGTTCGTGTGCCACAAAGGATACTAAACTCCAATTGACAACCGGAGATTAAATAGATATATTGTTCATGAGTTTTGTGATGCGATCCTTCCTAGACCGATGGTGTTTGATTGAAGATCAAGTTCATCCCCGAAGACTTCGTAGTTGAAGAACGGGTCAACCTCCCTATTCAGGGCCGCGGAGAATTTTCGCTATATCTGGTCCATAAGCAAAATCTCACCACCGATAACGCAATGAAGCAGCTTAGCCGCTGGATGAAACGTCCCCTCCGAGATCTGTCTCACGCGGGTATGAAGGACCGGCATGGGCTCACCACACAGTACATCACTGTTCACGGCGATGGGCCCCAGCACATCGAAACGGAACATTTTCGGGCAAGGCGGATCGGCTATGCTGATGAACCCGTCTCGAGCCATCATTTGAGCGGCAATCATTTTCGCATTGTCTTGAGGGATTTGTCAGAGGAGGATATTGAAAGGATAGAGCGGAACCGGCCATCCTTGGAAAGATATGGCATACCGAACTACTACGATGACCAACGTTTTCGCTCTCAGCCTTCAGCAAAAAATGCCTTCGCATTCCATTTAATGCGCAGCGATTACGAAAACGGCTTTAGGGTTTACCTGATGGAGTGCCTGAATAATTCAAACGGGACGGTTGAGGCCCTCATCCAAAATTGGGGCGCCTGGACTGATGTGAAGATTGACAACAGTGATTTGCCAAATTTCAGAAAGGCATTGAGTTATCTCCGTCACAATCCAAACGACTATCAAGGCGCCATTTACAAATTAGACCGGGTAGACCTACGGATGATGATTGCCGCCGGCTACTCGTATCTGTGGAACGAACTCCTGGCCAGACGCATTCGACAAATGGTCACGACAGACTCGGTTTCGGTCAAAGGGGCGTGGCAGGATTACGCTTTCTTCCGGGCCCTCGATCGTGATTCACAGCAATACTTCAATGATTTGTCCTTCGCAATTCCTCCAAACAGCGGTTTTGATCAGGATCCGGATTTCGATACTTTGGTTCATAGTCTATTTAAGGAATATAGGCTGAACCGGGAGAATATTGACTCTCCACTCGTGTCCCGGCTGTTTCCCGGCAGCATCGAGAGACAGGCCCTGATGAAACCAGAGAATTTATCCATACAAAATCCGTCGGATGATGATCTCCATCCGGGCCGATTTAAGCTGGAACTTTCCTTTACTTTGAAACCGAGAAGCTACGCGACTATGGTAATAAAAAGGTTGACATTATAGAGACGAAGTTGGCTCATAGGACCTCCCATAATGAAGCTAACCACGGATTGCACAGATGTTCACGGATTTTCACAGCTTCAGGCTAATCCGTGGAAATCCGTGAAATCCGTGGTTCCAATTTTTTTCTTTATGTTTCAATAATGGTAACGAAATGATTCGCATTTTGCACTGCGCCGATTTTCACCTCGATTCCTCTTTTGCTGCTATCGGGTTTCCCAACAC
>JAUXJX010000146.1 GCA_030624545.1 Bacteroidota bacterium
AAATCAGGTAATCTGCAATGACGCCAAAAAATTCGGAACACTATAAGAAAGCCCTGAAATTCATCCCATGGGCAACCCAGACAAACGCCAAAAGGTTGCAGCCTGGTTGGGGAGAATTCATGCCGCCATTTATCAAGCGGGCGAAAGGATGCAGGGTGTGGGATCTCGATGATCGCGAGTACATCGATTACCGATGCGCCCTTGGGCCCATCATTTTGGGGTACCAATATTCCGAAGTGGATAAGGCGGTACGTGAACAAATGAAAAATGGCGTGCTGTTCAGCATGGCCAGCCCCCTCGAGTTGGAGACCGCGGAGGCCATCATCCAAAATGTGCCCTGGATAGAGCAGATTCATTTCATGAAAACCGGCGCCGGCGCCTGTA
This sequence comes from Bacteroidota bacterium, assembly GCA_030624545.1. GTDB lineage: Bacteria > Zhuqueibacterota > JdFR-76 > JdFR-76 > DREG01 > JAUXJX01. The sequence continues at coordinate 385 of JAUXJX010000146.1, forward strand.
CAGCTTGCACCCGCCTGGCGCGGGCATATACCGGTCGACAGCACATTCTCACCAGCGGCTATCATGGTTACCACGACTGCTTCGCTCTCGGCTGGCAAAATCATGGCGCGCCTGAAATTCTGCGAGATTATGTTCATGAAATCGCCTATGGTGATTTAGCTGCAGTCGATACTGCATTCGAGAAACATGGCGAAGGTCTGGCCGCTGCCATTGTTGCTCCCTATGAATGGAATGAGGATACCGGCGAAGCCTATCTGCAGCGACTGCGAGAAAAATGTAATGAGTATGGCTCGCTTTTGATTTTTGAGGAGGTGCTGACCGGATTTCGTCTGGCGCGCGGAGGAGCCCAGGAATACTACGGAATCACGCCGGATCTAGCTGCTTTCGCCAAGGCAATGGCAAACGGCTATCCGATCTCTGTATTTGCCGGGAAGCGCGAATATATGCGGACCTTGGAAAAGACTATTATCACCATTACATATGCCGGAGAAACCCTGTCTCTGGCGGCCAGCAAGGCTACCATGACGATCATGCGCAATGAACCCGTTCATGATCATATATTAGAAATGGGTAACCGATTGCGTGGCGGTTTTGCTGAAATCATCAAAGAAATGAGTGCGCCGGCTCATGAGGCCGGACTACCGCCAGCCCCGTACATTCAATTCGACGTTGGCAGTGAAGAAGAAAACACAAAGTGGCAAAATCGGTTGTTCTCCATCCTGTTTGCCAAAGGAATATTCCCCAGTGAGCGCTGGTTTGTCAATTACTCTCATCGAGTAGATGATATCGACCAAACACTCGAAGTGGTGCGACAATCAATGTCAGAAATTCTGTGAATGGATCCGCTCAAAGACATGGCTTAAGGATTGGCTCTAAAAGTGCCCAGGCACTGAATATCAAAATGACGTGTGACAGGTTTACGCAGGAAAACTGAATGACCAACACTGAGATTCGCTATTTCGACTGCTTCGCGGCCATCGGACGTAGAGCCGGGAAGGACCCGGAAGCTCCATGGAAAACGGAAGATCTGCTGACTGAGATGGAACGATGTCAGGTACACGGCGCATTGGTTTTTTCGCACCAGGCAAGCCAGGTACATCCAGCGGTAGGAAATCCGCTGGTTTTGGAAGTCTGCAAGCACAATCCACGACTATATCCCTGTTGGGTTGGTCTCCCCCACCATTCCGGAGAATTCCCCCACCCAGATGATCTCATGCAGGAAATGCTGACGCTGGGCATTCGCGCCTTAAAGATCTATCCTCGCCATTACAAGCATGCCGTGAACAGTGACAATTTGGGACAGTTGCTTCATGCTTTACAGGAGGCTGGCATTCTCCTCACCGTCGATCGCGGGGAATGGGAAACGGCCGTCCAGATTGAATGGGACGAGGTGGCCTGGATCTGTGAGAGTTTCCCGCGCTTGCCTCTCCTGTTGCATGCCGTCCGCTGGGAATCCACTCGAATGCTCATCCCGCTTGCGGAGAAATTCAACAATTTGCACTTCGAGTTTTCCAACTACCAGGGCAATCGTATGCTGGAATTCTGGTGCAATCGAATTGGCCACGACCGACTTCTCTTCGGCACTGAAGCCCTGGAGAAGAGTATCGGCGCTGCCAGGGCATACATCGACTATTCTGATTTGTCCGATGAACAACGGTCCTCCATAGCTGGTGGAAATCTGCAAAGACTACTGAAAATATCAGAACCTCCCCCTCCCTATGCAGAAAAAGAGGTTGAGGATGTCATTTTGAAAGCGGCTTTGTCAGGCAAGCCAATTCAGGACATGACAGTCGTCGATGCACACGCCCATATTGTGCAAAAAGGCGGTCGAGGTGCCGCAATGGTCGCTATGAACGAGGCCGATGCCAGGGGAGTGGTTGAGCGCAACCGCAGATTGGGTGTAGACAAAACATGCGTCAGCGCCTGGACGGCCATTTGGGGTGACTATGAATTGGGAAACAAAGATACCATACAGGCAATCCGGGATTTTCCGGAAGAGATTATTGGATACGCGGTCCTCGATCCCAATTATGTTACGGACTGGGAAGCCGAATGCCGCTATTATTACGAGGAATGTGGCTTCCGCGGGATGAAACCTTACTTCCCGAGAATGGGTGTTCCTTACAATGATCCCCGATACGAGCCGTGGTGGGAATATGGCAATGCCCATCATCTTGCTGCACTCATGCATCCCTCAGAAAATTTCAAGGAAGAAATGCTTGATCTGGCTGCCAGATTTCCCAACGTCAGCTTCCTATTGGCTCATTCCGGTTGGACCTGGCGGCAGGCCCATCTGCATGTTGAGCTCGCCGGGAAGTTTCCTAATTGCTTTCTGGAAATCACTTTCACCTCAGTCTTGAATGGAAGTATTGAGTATATGGTGCGAGAGCTGGGATCCGAACGTATTATCTATGGCTCCGATGCGCCCATGCGAGATCCGTTCCCGCAATTTGGCTGGGTCGTCTATGCCAATATTTCGGAAGATGATAAAAGAAATATCCTGGGCAGGAATATGGAGGGCATCCTTGCCAAGGTGAACTTGCCCAATTGATCCGGGCTTAAAGGAGTGAAAAGAAGATTATGCAGACATATGAAATGAAAATGGGATATTTCATCTTGCTAAGCATATTCGTTTCCCTGTGTTCCCCGCTTTCAGCGCGCGACGGCTTTGCACAACCATCGAAGCATAAGATTTACGTAGCCGTACTTTCCAACCAGAGCTTCACCGTGGGAGCGAGAAATCCGGGTGTTGGCCTATATGTTGGGGATGACCAAGGGGAATCTTGGCTGAATATCGGCTTCAAGAATATGCGGACCTTTGCCATTGAGATTTTTCCCAGTCATGGTGAGGGGCTATTCTATACGGCGAATGGTAACGGCGTAATCGTTAGTCGTGATGGTGGAAACTCGTGGCGTGTTACGACGGGATGGGAGATTACTGAGATTTTAGAGGCTTCCGCTGTGCCCGACAACCCAAAGATAATCTATATTGGCACTGCATATGGTTTATGGAAATCGATTGAATTCGGAGAAAACTGGCAACGCCTTACGAAGCGATTTGTCGCAGGGCTGAATATCGACGTAGCGGATGCAAACCGCATTTACCTGGGTGAAGAGGATGGCTTACTGATCAGCCAAAATGCCGGCAAGTCATTTAGCAAAGTTAAGAAGATCGCCTCCGCTGTGAACCAGATCGCTCAGGATAATGCTCACCCCGATCGGTTATATCTTGGCACAGAGGATGACGGCGTTTACGTCTCGGATGACCGCGGCAAATCCTGGCGTCAGGTTCCAGGCCAACTGGCAAACGCGACGGTATACTCGGTAACTGTGGATCAACGCAATCCAAATCGCATTTTCGTCGGCACTTTTGCCAACGGTATTTTTCGCAGCACTGATCGCGGCAAGACATGGCAGTCGTTCATGGATGGACTGGAAGATATCGCTGTGTACGAAATCGCGATTCACCCAGAGCAGTCAAATATCTTGTACGCCGGAACCGTAAACCGGGGCATTTTCCGTTCAATGAACGGCGGAGAATCCTGGACGCCATTTGCACTGGACGGCACCCACGTTTTTGAACTGGAAATAAAGTGATGACAGCAGGTCTCCAGGCGCACAATCGGATTCAATGAAATCAAATAGAACCAAAATACGAAGGTAGGCTGATGAAGCTCTTAACCATGATTTTGATGCTGTTTTTTGCAGCGAATTCGTCCATCGCAGAAACGCCCGGGCGCTCAAGCCAACGACAGGTATTATTGAGACAGAAAAAACTACTGCAGTATTATTCCGCTACGGATAGCAGAACATCAAATTTCTATCAAATCGCCGCCCGCCTGAGGTTGGGACAAGAGATCGAACGCTGTAGAAGAGATTTCATGAAATTACTGGAGGAACCGTCTGGAGATATGTTTTACAATCTTCCCATGATGGGAGCTTATTTGCATGGTTGGGAATACTGGACATCAGAAATTCATGAAAAGGTCAGGCATGTCTGGAAAACCTATCTTCCCTATCGTGGCGATACGGAAAACCACTGGATGATGTGGCATACTGCCCTGTTCCTCGCCGCGCAAACCTGGCCCGACCTGCCGACATCCGAATGGGCCAATGGACGCACCTCACAAGAAAATTATAAAGATGCGGCGGGTTTCCTCGATTTCTGGTTCAAGACCACCACAACCATTGGTTCCGGCGAATTCGACTCCCCCGACTATTTACAGGTCTACCTTGCCCCGCTGTTCCTCCTGTATGACTTCGCCAAGGATCCAGTCATGAAACAGCAGGCCGAAATGGGGCTTCACTGGGTGCTGGCAGATTACGCCCACGATTATCTTGGCGGGGCTTATACAGGCGGACACAGTCGAATCTATGAGCGTGAGATTATCGATCCGCTTAGAGATGGCGCAGTAGCATTTGGCTATATGTTTTTTGGCGATACACCTTTCCCGAGAAACGCCTCTTTGGCATTTGCCGTGTTTGGCGCCCTTACCGGCTATCAAATTCCCGAAATTATTCAACGAATTGCGACGGATCGCTCAACACCTTATGTCTCACATGAACGCAAGCGGGTGCGCAACGTCATCCGGTTTGGCAAAGAGAAGAACCCCCCTGTGTATAAATACAACTATATGACCAAGAATTTTTCCCTCGGCTGCCTGGATGGCGGGCTGCAGCAGCCGATTCAAATTCATACCTGGAGTGTTACGTATCTGTATGGCGATGGCAAGGCAGATAACCTTTTCTCCATCCATCCATACTATTCCTCCTACGAGCTCGGCATGTTCTTTCCCGAGGAGCTTAAGGTGATGGTCTCCGAGGTAGTAAAATCGAAAGGAACCTATGACAAAGAAGACAAATGGACCGGGGGCTCACCCTATGAGCGCACCTTCCAACACAAAAACACGATAATCGTTCTCTATGATCTTGCAGAAGACACTCCTTACAAGCACATCAATTACTATTACCCCAAAAGCCTATCACGACGGGAAGAGGACGATAGCGGCTGGATATTCGCGCAAGGCGGTGCCGCCTACATTGCGGTACGTCCGCTCAAACCGGGCAAATGGAATGAAGAGGAGACCTGCTATCGATTCCGCAGCCCTCATTTGAAAAACGGCCTGATTACAGAGGTTGCGGATTCTTCGGAATTTGCGAGTTGGGAGGAATTCAAAAGCAAGCTTCGCAAGGGCAACATCGATCTTTCGATATTGAATTCGGAGCTTCAGGTTGAATATGTCACCTCATCCGGCGACAACATGAAGTTTCGCTTTCCAGACGAACGGGTGCTAAATGGCAACAAAGTCGATCTTTCGCAGACACCTCTGTTTGACAGCCCTTACCTCAAAGGAAATGACAGGGTGCTGAAAATGCAATATGGTCAGGAACAAGTTATCGTGGACTTCAATAGGGTTGAAATCACCAAAAAAGTCCTGGGTGAGCAGATAGAAGATTGAAACATGGTCATTATTTTGCATGAATGATTTCTGGCTCTACGGCACTTGAAAGGATTTTTGACCGTTTGGT
>JAUXJX010000164.1 GCA_030624545.1 Bacteroidota bacterium
CAGACAGGAATGTCTGTGCCATTGAAATAATAGGTCCAAACCCTGCTCTATTCAGTCACAGGCAGGAATGTCTGTGCCATTGAAATAATAGGTCCAAACCCGGCTCTATTCAATCACAGACAGGAATGTCTGTGCTACCATTCTGGGATTTTTCATCACTCGAAATTTTCTGACCGTTCGAATTCTTTCAAAAAAATACTTGACAAATGAAACCAAACTGTATATAATGCATATATACAGTAGAAACAATAATAGTGATTTGTTAGAACTACGGAGAAATGATGCTTTTCAACCTAACAGAACTTTCAGCAGAGCCGATGCACAGCCAAATTTCGCGCCAACTGGTTGAGAAGATCTTGTCAGGGGAGCTTGCCGGCGGCGCTATATTGGAACCAGCCCGGGCGCTGGCTCGAAAACAAAGAGTCAATGTAAGAGCGGTGGAGAAAGCGTATGATAAGCTTACGCAGGAAGGTCTGATCGCGTCCAGCGATCAAGAAGTCCATGTGAGGATGCTATCACCTGAAAAGAGGAGAGAGATCGCTTCAAGGCGAACGTTTGGAAACGACCACACGAACGATCTTTTCGAGATTCAGGAACAATTGGTGATGGCTGGTCAGATTCAGGCAAATTTATTGCCAAAAGGCTTGCCGGATGATGAATACGTTTCGGTGGCTGCCAGTTCTGTCCCTTCTCGAACCGTCGGTGGTGATTTCTATGACTGCATTCCATTTGACGAGCGAAGATTCGCACTTGTCATTGGTGATGCTTGTGGCAACGGTCTTCCGGCCGCCATGCTAATTTCCCAGATTCAGGCCATGCTCAAGAGTGAAGTCAACAATGGGAACCATATCAGGCACATCTTGGAGAACATGAACAACCAGCTCGTGCGATTCACGCCTAAGGACAAATTTGTGACTCTTGTTTACGGCGTGTTTGACCGGAAAACCAGCGTCTTTGAATATGCCATTGCCGGACACCATTATCCGATTGTGCTGCAGAAAAATGGACGCAAAGAATATTTGAATGCCGGCGGCCCTGCACTCGGGATATTTCCGCAATATGATTGCCAAACGGGCGCCGTTGCTCTTGTGTCCGGAGATATCCTGTGTCTGTTTACGGACGGTGTCACTGAAGCGATGGATGTTTGCTACGAACAATTCAGCGAGGAACGCCTGATCGAGCTACTCATTGATAATCGTCATCGTGCGCCACAGGAGATTGTGGACATCATACTTGACGATTTGCATTCATTTCATTCTCAGGTTAGTCTTCAAGACGATATGACGGTCATGATCCTGAAGATGAAGGAGTCCACGAAAAATGAAATTTAACCACGGATTAACACGGATTTCATATGGGGATTTCCAAAAAAAACACCTTCTGTCATTCCCGAATGCACTTGTCGGGAATCCAGATTCTTGGCATAGTAGATTCCCGCCTAAAGCGTGCGGGAATGACAACCATGTCGAGCCTGCGCTCACTTGAGATATACCCTGGGAGGTGAAATGACGTCCACAACCAACAACTCCGCCGCACCTGTTCCTGTTGGCGATCGGATTTTTGTCCTGGATGCATTACGCGGCTTTGCACTTCTCGGGATTCTCATCATCAACATTCAAGCCTTTGCCATGATCGAGGCGGCATATTTCAATCAACTTGCCTACGGCGATATGTCCGGCTTGAATGGCTGGGTCTGGAAGCTGAGCCATATTTTCGGTGATCTAAAGTTTATGGCCCTTTTCTCCATGATGTTCGGGGCAGGCGTCGTGCTCATGACCGGCAGGATAGAAGCAAAAGGGGTTTCTCCAACGAAGCGGTACTATCGCAGAACATTGGGGCTGATTCTGTTTGGAATTATGCACGCCTATCTACTCTGGTGGGGAGATATACTGGTCTGGTATGGGCTCTGTGCGCTGTTTGTATTCCTGTTCCGCAGGCTGGCGCCCAAAACCCTTCTTGCCATCGGCCTGGTTGTGATTGCCGTTCCATCGGTGCTGTACCTGTTTTTCGGATTGTCCTTGCCGATGTGGCCGCCGGAAGTTTATCAAGAGTTCGCTTTGGATTGGCAGCCCAACACTGAAATGATCGCAAAGGAGCTTGCCGCTTACCGTGGCGGTTGGCTGACGCAGATGGAATATCGCGTTCCGACGTCAATTGCAATGCATACATTTGTCTTTCTTTTATGGGGCGCGTGGCGGGCCGGGGGACTGATGCTGCTCGGCATGGCCCTGTTTAAGTGGGGGGTCTTGACCGCAAAGCGGAGCCGCGGCTTCTATTTCAAGATCGCTGCAATCGGATTTGTCGTTGGCCTGCCTCTGATCATCTCAGGCGTTGTTCTGAATTTCAGCCACAATTGGACTGTGGACTTCTCCAGGTTTCTTGGCTATCAATTTAACTACTGGGGCAGCCTTTTTTTTGCTCTTGGCTATGTCGGAATCGTTAGCCTGGCCTGCCTTTCGGGTAGGATCAAATTCCTTACCGAGCGGCTTGCCGCAGTGGGCCGCCTGGCGCTGACCAACTATCTGCTGCAGACCATAATTTGCACAACGATTTTCTACGGCCACGGCTTCGGCCTCTTCGGCAGCGTGGAGCGAATTGGACAATTCTTGATTGTGGCAGCGATATGGATCTTCCAACTCATAGTATCACCGATCTGGCTTAGGCATTTTCGTTTTGGACCGTTTGAGTGGCTTTGGCGTACCTTCACCTATTTAGAGCTTCAGCCAATGCGAATTAGATCCAACGGGTAGACATTGGAGTGATATGCTGCTCAATCTAACTGACATCTCATCAGAGCCCTTGCAGGGCCAGATTTCACGGCAGATCCGGGCGAATATTCTTGCCGGAGAACTGCCGGCGGGAACCAGCCTGCCTTCGATCAGGGTACTGGCGAGAGAGCAGCATGTGAGTGTGATCACAGTGCAGCGGGCTTATGAGCACCTCATGCGTGAAGGCCTGATCCATTCGAGAAGAGGAAAGGGATTTTTTGTCTCCGAGGTGCCCGAAGCGGCCAAAAAGGCATTGGCCAAACAACGGTTGATGGATAGCATCAAATCCCATGTTATTTCATCCCTGGCAGAGGGATTGTCAAAAGGAGATATTAATCAAATAGTTGAAACGATAATGAAGAAAGCTGGAAAAGCAAAATGAAGAGATGGAGACCGGAGACCGGAGACGGGAGACCGGAGACGGGAAAGACAAGGGTTCGGAAGTCTTTGGTCAGTTATTGAGATAATATTGAAGAAGATGGAAAAGCAAAATGAAGTCGGAGAATGGAGACGGGAGACCGGAGACGGCAAAAGACTGAAATCAGTAAATCTTCAATCCGGTCTTCGTTCTCCGGCCTCCGGTTCTTCGTTTTCACAGATTGGAGGAGTTGAGCCATGCAAAGAGCATTCACATTTAGGGACGTCAAAAAAACTTATCCCGAATTCCAACTAGGCCCGCTAAATTTCGAATTGGAGTCGGGAACTGTGCTCGGCTATATCGGGCCGAATGGTTCCGGGAAAACCACGACCATGCATTGTCTGGTTGGCCTGGTAAAGGCTGATAGTGGGGAAATGGAAATCTTCGGTCGCAGGAACGATCCCAATAAACCCGCATGGAAGCTTGATATCGGCTACGTTGGTGATGTCCACGTTTTTTACGAGAATTGGTCCGGCGAGAAGAATCTCAAGTTTCTTTCGCAGTTTTATCCGAATTGGTCTGATGAGCTTGTGGCAGATTTGGCCAAGCGTTTTGTGATTCCACTGCACAAAAAGGCGAAGGAGCTCTCCGGCGGTAACCGTGTCAAATTGTCTTTGATTTCGGCCCTTGCTCATTCACCAAAGCTTCTGCTCCTGGATGAACCGACTTCCGGGCTGGATCCGGTGGTTCGGACCGAGGTATTGGATGTGCTGTTCCAGGTCCTCGAAGACGGCGAAAGGGCCATTTTCTATTCGACGCACATCCTGTCGGATATCGCCCGGCTTGCCGACGAGTTGGCATTTCTGGACAACGGCAAACTGAAGCTCAGAACCGGTAAAGATGATTTGACCGACCATTGGCGAAAAATCAGTTTCCGTCTTGAGAGAAATAACCTGGAATTGGAAGCCGCGGTAAGTCACAAGAATGAAGGCAAAGATCATCAAGTCATCAGCTCAAATCATGAAGACACCTTGCGACAGCTTCGTGAACTGGGCGCCGAAAATGTTCAGGAGAATCGCATGACCATAGACGAAATTGCAGTGCAGATTTTGAAAGGAGTGAATAAAGACCGAAACCACGGATTGCACGGATGTCACGGAACACCACTGATCAATAATCCGCGTAAATCAGCCAAATCTGTGTAAATCTGCGTTCTATTTGTCTTCTTCAATTCAAAAAGGAAGAAAGAAATGTGGCACATTATCAAGGCAGAATTTGAATATCATAAGTTCAGTATGGCTTTGGCCCTTATCGTAATTATGGGTCTTGATATCGGCATACTGGGTTGGGGCTGGACAGGAATTCGTCCGGATATTCCCGGCATCTACACCATCATGGCTGTTGTGGTCGTGGTTTTATGGTTCTTCCGAATCGTACGGATGATCAAAGAAAAGACAGAGCGTTATCATGCAACCTTACCCATAGCAAGAGGAGAGATTGCGCTGGCCCGCCTGCTTGTGATCGACCTGTTCTGGCTGACTGTTTTTGTGCTATTTTGGATACTTTTCCTAATAATCCGGCCCCAGAGCTTCCAATTGTCGATTATCTGGTATTCGCTCTCCGTCACGGGCATACTGGTCGCGGTCAATGCCTATCCTTTCATCCATCGCGATCTCTTCTACTGTTTTACGGGCTTATATCAAAAGGTCATTTTGACGTTTATCTATGTCATCCTGCTTTTGCTTGCGACCCTTCTTTTCAGCTTGACCGCAATCCAGCGCTACTTTCCAGATGTGCCATTGGATTCCGCCGTGCCGCTCCATGCGTCATTTGCAGAACTGACCTGGATGCCGATTGGCGCGCTTTTCTTTCTCATGCTGGGATTTGGCCTGAGCTATTTGAGCTTGATTGTATTTCAAAAGCGAAAACATTATTTGGAGTAGGGAATGCGAGATAAGCCTGAAAACCACGGATTGCACGGATGTCACGGAACACCACTGATTAGTAATTCGAGTTCATCCGTGATATCCGTGTCATCCGTGGTTATTAGTTTTTCTAGCGGGCGTTCTCGTGTTGTGGCTGGTTGCCTATTTTATCGAAATCCCCAAAGTGGGCGGCGAAGCGATCTGGATCATCCTTTCCGCAAATGGAATTTTTCTAAGCATTATCCTGGTGTTCACAATCTTTCACGATTTGGGATCTTTTGGGACCAGAAAGTACCAGACTCTATTTTTCATAACCGTGATTGTTGTTTTGCTATTGGTCTATGTCCAGCGTCCGGACTTGCTGTTTGTCAGGGTGGTTGATATGGG
>JAUXJX010000371.1 GCA_030624545.1 Bacteroidota bacterium
CGTCCTGGGAGTCCGCTGCCGGTGGCCACCTTTACTTTGTTCATAAGGTACAGAAACGACTGGTGAAAGGCAAGGGCAAAGCGGGGTGCACTGAGGCGAAAAACGCTCTTAACCACGCCACGGATTGACACGGATTTTCACAGATGTAAGACCAAAATCAACCCATGCGTGATGACGTTCTCGTTGGACAAGACTCTTCGCCGAGTTTATCCCTTCGACTAGCTCACGTCAGGCCTGACGGCGGCCCATGTCTTTATGGCCGCCCGAAAGAAATCATCTCCGTAAGGAAGATTACTAAACAACAATTTGCCCAATTTGTTCTGACGACATACATTCCCTTCCCCTAAAGAGTCGCAGACAGACCGATCGTCGGGGCGACAATTGGCCTTAATCCGCCATCGTTCAGGGACAGTATAACGTTGCCCAGCAATAAAAACTGTTCTGAGGCGGCCCATCGGATACCAAATGTCATATTGAAAGTGTTGTCGTTGTCCCTTTCAGGAATGTTACTCAAGTCAATGTTACGTTTATTTCTGGATTGTGGATCAGGGCGATCCACAATTTGGATTGATCCGGGAAACAGTTCTATTGATTCGCTTTGATTCAAATCTATTTCACCATTGAAACCAGCAGCTATTGTGAGCCCTGATAGGAGTTTCTGATCGAATCCTAATGCGAACTCAAGTTCGTCGCTATCGAAATCTGCTCCCCTACTCTCATATCCAATATTAAGATGAGGCGAAAAGTCGCCAATTTTTTTCGAGATAATCCAGGCAAACCTAGTGTTCGGTTTACCTGTTCCAAAAAAATCTTTCTTACTTCCGGTGGGAAGTCTGATATCCAGGAGTGCCGCCATGGTTAAAGCGCTGCTGTGAGCAAAATTGAATTTCATTCTTAGTGCTATGTCACCAATTCCTGTTGCTCTCTCATCATAAGAAATGACTTTTTCCAGCTCAGGATTCAAGGGATCTTCACCAAATTGGTGGTTAGCAACCGAATCAGGCGCTGCAAATGTGAAGCTCTGTACAATACCTGTGGCGTTGCCACTGAGATTTACATTCACGATAGGAATAGCAATGCCAATGTCAAAGTGATCGGTGATCCCAAATGTTGCAAATGCCGCATAGATATTGGCATCAATGCCTAAATCCAAATAAAGGTCCAACACGTCGCTTTCATTACGGCTGTCTCCCAAGCCTGGAATACCAATATCGAGATGGGTAAAGGTAAATCGAATATCCTTTGTTGGCATTCCTCTCAATCTGGAAAGATTCAAGTGCGTAAAGTTGAAACCAAGATTGACCTTATTTTTCCCTAATGTTATTGCTGTCTCGGCGAAGATAGGACCGAGGCTGCCAACGGTCCTGATGACTTCTCCTGCGGAGATGTCGAAGGTTACGCCGGCGACGGTGGAGCTGAGAGGAAAGGATGATATGTTGCTTGCAATCAAGCTGTTCAACGCCGGCGTTAGCTCTCTTTCTGCCCGGGCTGCTGCGTCCAGAAAATGGGTGCCGTGCGCACCGGGACTGCCTGAGGTTTGAAAACCTGTCTTTAATATCCCATCGAAGATTTTTCCGAACGTGCCGCTGAGTTGGGCATGGCAATGGCTTGAAAAAATGAGCGCGGAAATCAGGCCTAAAAAGATCCTTTTATGCATAGTTTTATTCTCCCAGCAATTTGTTCTATGAAAGTATGATTGGATCGCTACTCTTTGACGAGGTGAAAGTTAATTTGCTTTGTTATCCTCAACGATTACCCAGTGCCCACTTTTATGCTCTAATACCCAAATACGATTGAATCGTAGCGGATCCTGGTTCTTGTTTTTGACTTTGTAATCAACCCGAACGGATAATTCAACATTGGCTGATTCTTGACTGTTGAATATTATTTCATATCGAGTTTGAGCTCTTCTATCCTGGGTACTTTCAAAAAATCTTGCCCGCTCCCACATTTCCGTCGAAATACCTAGTTCTCTTAATGCTTGAATATCCCCAGTTGCGATTCGCATTTTATAGAGATCAGCCAATCCAGCAATCTCCTTTTCAGCCTCCTCCTGCTTCCGTTTGGACTCAGACCCGGCCGATTGTGTTTCTCTGACGGCCTCGGAGTACAAATTCTCCGAGATTAGAAAAGATCCTTTCGCTTGGGAGAAATTACCTGCTATGTATGCTGCTTCGCCTTTTTCTTGAGTTGCAACAGCCTTCCCATAACTAGGGCTGTCCCTGCCCATATCATGAATACGACCCTTTACGTTCAACATGGCTTCCCTGGCAGAGTCCGCACCTTCCTTTTCAATGATCACTATAGCGGCATCATGGTAAAGGGCTTGTGCTTCATCAAAAAAGAGCTTAGCGGCGAGAAAGTCTCCAGATTCGATTTGTCCCTGCCCCTGCAATTCTTTTTCCTGGGCGAGCCCAAAAGCTGCCACAGAGGCAATGTCACTTGGGCTTCCACGTACCGACAGCTTCGCTTTCATCATTTCAGTTCTAGCGGTTTGCGCCGCTTTCATATTGCTGAGTTCTGCCTGAGTGACTTTTATGTCTTCTCCAACGACGAGCGCCTCTTCCCCGGCTCTCTTAAAGGCATCTTTAGCATCCAAATAGGCTTGAACCGCGGCGGTCAAACCTGCTATATTTCCTTTCCCATTTCCTTTATTTCCCTCTTTTTCCTTTCGCAAACCAAGATTGAATGAGACTTGGGCTTTCGTCATGGCGTTGGCCTTTTCAGCCGCTGATTTTTCATCGAGCATCTCGCGGTGCACGACAGCAACCTTCTTTTGCAATTCAGCAAGATCGACTCCAACTTCGGTTTCACCGATCTCCTGTTTTTGTTCAGCAATCTGGTCACTTTGACCCCTTGATATCTGCCAGGACAAGAAACTGAAACCGGTCGTCAGCAAAATCACACATGAGAATAACAGAATCTCCAGCTTTGAAATTCGATCGGGTCCTCTCCGGCCGTGAAAATAAGCGATTAGCCCTGCCAGCGGAAAACCGCTCAATATCCATACCAGCGCAACCCGGTGCCAGCCAGGATCCAGCCCGTATTGGCCAATCAAATACGGCACAACCTCCAGCAGACCAATGGCAACCGCCAGATATGAACCCACAATCGGCAGGAACTTGCGCCGTCGCATCTGTCTGATCAGGCGGGATGTAAACGACTCCGGTGCTGCTATCGGTAATCTTCGGGCAGTTCCTTTTGCCGTAAGACTCACTTCTCCTGTCTGTAGTTTATTTAGCTTGCTGAGCACTTCCTCGGCGCTTGAGATTCGATCCTCGCTATCCTTTTCCAACAAACCTGCGATAAGAGAGAAGAGTGGGGCCGAAATGTCACGAATCGTAGAAATATCTTGTGGGTGTTCGTTCAATATTTTGTGCAGCACCGCTGCGTCATACTTGCCTGAAAATGGTCGTCGACCCAGGATCATCTGATAGAGGATGACCCCCAATGACCATAAGTCAGACCGTACATCAACAACCTCACCTCGCACTTGTTCGGGTGAC
>JAUXJX010000348.1 GCA_030624545.1 Bacteroidota bacterium
ACCCATTAAAAACGAATCTGCAACAGCCTGGCAGGCAGGGAGCGCGATGTTTATGGCCAAAGGTATTCCGATGGATCATAACCCCGTAACGGTGGCATGTCCTATGACGCCCCGATGGGGCTGGGCTTTGTTTTGATATGAATATCTATAAACATCACGCCACTACGTGGCTGGCTCAAAAACCTGCAATGTGTTCTTTGATGAAAAAAAAGGATGGATAAAGAGAAGAGAGAAGAGGAATGGCGATGAACGATCCTAGAATTCAAAAACTTGCAGAGGTCCTAATTCATTACTCAACAAAACTGAAAGCAGGCGAAAATATCCTGATCGAAGCTGGAGACGTTCCGGAGGAGCTGGTGCAGGCGCTGATTCGAACTGCCGCGGATGCGGGAGCCAAGCCCTATGTCTGGGTCAGACAGGGCCGCACGAGCAGAGAGTGGCTGCTCCATTCTTCAGAAGAACAATTGAAATTGACAGGCGAGCTGGAACTCCAGTGGATGAAAAAAATGGATGCCTATGTCGGTGTTCGCGGCGGCTTTAATATCAGCGAAATGTCCGATGTGCCGCAGGACAAGAAGGAGCTATATCAGAAGCACGTGTTGAAACCGGTCCATTTTGAGGAGCGCGTAAAGCGGACCAGGTGGGTGGTCTTACGCTACCCGAGTCCGTCCTTCGCGCAGCAAGCCGGAATGAGTTCGGACGCCTTCGAAGATTTTTTCTTCGATGTCTGCACTATGGACTTCGAAAAAATGTCAAAGGCCATGGTTCCGCTGCAAGAATTGATGGAGAAAACCGACCGCGTTCACATTAAGGGACCGGGAACGGATTTGCGCTTCTCCATCAAAGACATTCCGGTCATTGCCTGCGCGGGCGATCACAACATCCCCGATGGCGAGGTCTTTACGGCGCCGGTGAGGGACTCCGTCGAGGGAACGGTTGCTTACAACGCGCAGACCATCTACCAGGGCGTCGCCTTTTCGGATGTTGGGCTGCGACTCGAAAAGGGCAAAATTGTCGAAGCAACTGCGGACAAGACGGAACAACTGAACAAAATCCTGGATAGCGACGAAGGCGCTCGCTACGTAGGCGAATTCTCCCTGGGATTTCATCCATACATAACGAAGCCCATGCTGGATATTCTGTTCGATGAGAAAATTGCCGGATCATTTCATTTCACGCCCGGCCAGGCCTACGAAGAGGCCGACAACGGCAACCAATCCACTGTTCATTGGGACATGGTATGTATCCAGACATCGGAGCAGGGCGGGGGAGAGATCTATTTTGACGGCGAATTGATTCGCAAGGATGGAAGATTTGTGCCTAATATTTTGCAGGGATTGAATCCGGAGAATTTGAAATAACGTTAGAACTCTCAGGTTTTGGAAACCTGAGAGGCCTCTCAGTCAGGGGCATTAATCCAACCGCAAAACGCCGAAATGACATCGAGACTAAATACAAAAATCTTCTTCGTCAACAAATTCAATTGGATCGATTCCGGTCCAATGTCTGCGGTATCGACGTTTTTCACCCATGCTCTTGCCGAGCAGGGACATGACACGACATTGATCATACGGGGCGATTCGGCGGCAGATGTCGATGCAATTCTGCAAAACACATTTGGCCTGGAGCCTGTGAGCAACTATGAAGTTAGATTGTTTTCCCGGTTCGAATCAGCTTTCGTGAAGACCTCGGCAAATTTCTATTTGAATGCGGCAAGATATATCTCGTCCCATTCTCAAAAGAATTGCAGGACTGTTGTTGTTACGCGCAACACGACGTTTCTGCCTTATCTTGTGCTGCTGAGAAAACTGCGAAACGTAGTCGGGATTTTTGAGGCACATGGTTATCATGGCCGGGGCACTCTGCCGGGACTCCCTTCCAGGCCGCCACGTGCTTCGGTCAGATTGGCTCGTCAATACGGCTATATGGAGAGACTCTTCCTCAACAAGATGAATGGACTGGTCTGTATCACTAGGACGCAGAAAAAACTCTATCTTGATGATTTTGTCAGAATACCGACCATCTTTTTGCCATTGGGCGCGCCGGCCCTTGGCCGCTCAAATAATGCCTCAAATATCCAAACGGACTCGTATCATCACAAAAAATTGTGTTATGCCGGCAGGCTCACTCCCCACATCGATCATCAAGTTCTATTTAGGGCTCTTGGTCTGTTGGAGGATAAATCGATTCGACTTGAATGGATTGGGTTGACCCCGGAGAATTTTCCCGTTCTGGAGAACGAAATCAGAGAGAATAAGCTTGGCGAAAGAGTCACGTTGAGAGGCTGGCTTTCGCACCAGGAAATGAGGCAAGTTCTCCGAGATCAGATGAGTGCCGGGATGGTTGCCTATAAACCAACCTTTCGCTCGGCTGCCATCACGTCGCCCACGAAAATATTTGACTATTTCGCAGCGGGTTTGGCGGTCATCGCGACCAGGATACCCACTGTCGAAGACATTATTGAAGACGGGAAGAATGGCCTGTTATTCGTTCCCGGCGATGCTGACTCCCTGGCCGGAGCGATCTCGGCCCTATTCAGAGATGTCGAAAGGTATCAAGAATTGAGGAAAGCGTCCTTGCGATCGGCCCACGAATATTCCTGGCAAAATAGAGCGCAGAAAATGATGGATTTTGTTGATGGTTTATGATGGAAGCAATAAGAAAATTAACACTGAAAAACATCGAAATTCACCGAATCCTGCGAATTTCTTTTTCGGTGTGCTTCGGTGTTTAAGAAAAGCGAGTCTGAGCTTTTTGGCTCACTGACCGGTTATTCGAATGACCAGAATCGTCTATCTCAATAAAGTCAAACTTGACTCAAATCTACCCGCGGTGAATTTTAGTGTGGGGAATGCCTATGGTTTGGCCCAGGCGGGTGCAGAGAGCTATCTGCTGGTACAAAAGGACAGCCCCGCTTATGAGAATGAGAGACTGTATCTCGACCTTAATATCCGCCCACTGGACAATTTCATTCCGGTCGTTTACCAGACGAATAGCTATCTTGGCATCAAATCCAACCAATGGTTCTATTTGCGAGCTGTTCAACAGATAAAAAGGCTACACAAACAGCGGGCTATTGACGCGCTGATCTCGAGAGATCCCGGCGCTCTGCCTTACATGGCATATCTGCAACGCAAGCATGATATTGCCGCTTTTTATCAGCCGCATAATTTCTATGCAGATCTCAAAATTCGGCCCGACGTCAATCCGAAGAATGCGCAAAAATATCATCTGCTCGAGAAGAGATATGTCCCCCAAATGACGGCATTGCTCTGCCTGCAGGACTCACAAGCAGGCTGGTACCGGAAGTATTTTCCGAACAAGGATGTGCTCGCTTCAAAACCAGGGATGATTGGCGTTCATGATTCCGGCGCCAACCGTTTTGAGGACCGGTTGGTAGGATACATTGGCAGCCTGAAGCTCATGAAGGGGATTGAGACAATCCTTCTGGCTATGAAGCCGTTGGTTCCCAAAGGATACAAGTTGCTGCTGATCGGCGGTAGAAACCCTGAAGAGATTGAGGCGGTCGAGAGAAGAATGTCAGAATTGCATCTCGAAGATAGCGTTGAAATAGTGGGCTGGATGCCATTTTCTGAAATCGAAACTCATCTTGAACGCTTGTCGGTGGGGATCATTCCGCTGCAAGATACCTTCTACAACCGCTATTTGACGGCCCC
>JAUXJX010000182.1 GCA_030624545.1 Bacteroidota bacterium
ATTAAGCTACCAATTAGAAAGTAGTTCGACAGACTAGTCATCCCCAAATCTCAGCACTCGCAGGCCGTTAAAAACCACGAGCAGACTCGCGCCCATATCCGCCACCACGGCCATCCACAAGGTAGCCAGTCCGGGGATTGCCAGCATCAAGAAAACCGCTTTTATGCCCAGGGCCAGAAAGATGTTCTCCTTTATGTTCCGAACCGTATATCTACTCAGCCGCTTGAGGTAAGGCAGCTTACTGAGATCGTCCTTCATCAAGGCGATGTCGGCGGTCTCAAGAGCCGCGTTGGTTCCCGTGGCGCCCATGGAAGCGCCGATAGTGGCCGCAGCCAGGGCCGGTGCGTCGTTGATGCCGTCCCCAACCATCGCTATTTTGCCGTACCTCTTTTTCAATTCCTCAATGGCTTCCACCTTTTCATGCGGCAGAAGCTCGGCATGGCTTTCGTCTATGCCGGTTTCATCGGCAATAGCGGCCGCGGTGCGATGGTTGTCCCCGGTGAGCATAACCAGCTTCCTGATCCCCGCCTCGTGCAATTCCTGAAAGGCGGATCGCGCATTGGCCCGCACTGAGTCAGCCACCGACAAGATTCCGAGCATGGAAGTTCCGTTGGCCACGAGAATCGCCGTGTGATTGGCATTTTCTATTTTCTCCAATTCTGCATGAACGGCCGAATCGCATAATTCAAGCTCTTCGAATAGCGCGTGGTTTCCCACTATGATTTCATCACCGTCAACGCGGGCCTTCAATCCCTTTCCGGGCAAAGCCTCAAAGTGATCCACAGGCAGCAACCGCAATTTTCTGTGGCGAGCCTCCTCCACAACGGCACGCGACAAAGGATGCTCAGACCTGGTTTCAACCGAGGCCGCAAGGGTAAGCAGTCGTGCATCCGACATGCCGTTCATCGGCAGGATTTGCACGACCCGTGGCCTGCCTTCGGTAATGGTGCCGGTCTTGTCAAGGGCGATGGCGCGAATCCGCCCGAATTCCTCGAGATAGATTCCGCCTTTGATCAGAATGCCATGACGCGCCGCGTTGGTCAGACCGCTTACAATCGCCACCGGAGTCGATATCACCAGCGCGCAGGGACATGAAATCACCAGCAGCACCAAAGCCCGGTAAAACCATTCCTGAAACGAGGCATTCAGGATTAGCGGCGGCACAACCGCCAGGAGGCCTGCAAGAATTACAACAGCCGGCGTATAATAATGGGAAAACTTCTCAACGAAGGCCTGCGTCGGGGCCTTTTTCGCCTGCGCCTCCTCAACAAGTTTTACGACCCGACTCAGGGCGGAATCCTGGTATTTTTTTGTTACCTCGACCAAAAGGGAGCCATACTCGTTGATGGTTCCGGCGAACACGTCATCCCCTTCTTGCTTTTCGACGGGAACGCTCTCGCCCGTAAGGGGGGCTTGGTTAATTCGAGACTTCCCCTGTTTCACGACGCCGTCCAGGGGAAGCCGGTCGCCCGGCTTTACGACGATCACTTCACCGATTTCAACAGACTCGGCCGCCTTGGTCACAAGCCCTTCTTTGGATTGGACCGTAGCCGTCTCCGGCGCCAAATCCATCAGAGACCGAATGGAGTGCCGCGCCCGAGTCATGGATCGCGCTTCAAGATAATTCGCCAGTGAAAACAGAAAAACGACCATGGCGGCTTCAGACCATTCACCAAGAATCATGGCTCCTATGACCGCAATGGACATGAGAAAATTGATTCCCAACCGAAGATGTCTCGCTTCCGTAATCCCTTTTCTCGAAATGGGATAACCACCGATAGCGATCGCCAAAAGGAAAATCGGAACGGCCAAACCGGCATCAATCTGCAGGTTGCTAATGACAATACCGGCTGCCGCAAGTGAGCCGGTGGTAATCACCAGTGCCAGAGATTTGTGCTTTTGCCAGAAGGACCGGGGAGGCTTGGCGCCGACTTCAGATTGCAGTTCAGATTCAAACCCAATCGATCTGAGTTCATTCCGAATTGACTCGAGTGGAATGGAGTGCGTCAAAAACAATTTGTTTTCCAGTAGGTTGAATCCGATCTCCTCAACTCCATCGATACTGCGGAGATGAGATTCGATGGGTGTGGACTCCTCGGGACAATCCATTCCTTTTACAAGTAATGTTGAATGAGCCAAATTGTCGTGGCGCTTTGCGTCATAGCCAAATCCCCGTATGACACGAACGATTTCGTCAGTTTGTTTGGTTTCGGTTTCGGAGGTTACTTTAAGCTGCGACGACAAATAGTCGACGTCCGCTTCTTTGACTTCCGGAAGGCGTGCCACACCTTTTTGAATGGCCTCCGCGCAGTCCGGGCAATTGAGTCCTTCGATATGATAGACGGAAGTGTTTTTCGGCTTGACTTTACTTTTCATATTACAATGCTATTCGGAAGAACTGACTCTTCGCTTAATTCTCACTTAATGTGAATTATTAACCACAGAGGTCGCTCTACGAGTCGTAGACCGAGAACGCAGAGATTAAACAAAACCAGTTCATCTAAATTCTGCTTGTAAAATATGACAGATGTTGTCTGTATATACATTTATTCTTAAACACCCTACGACACGACTTCTTTTTGACATTTTTCTGAAATAGATAAAATTGGCAGCAATTTGTCCCGAAGGGACTCTTGAAAATAACCCAGCAATTTCATTGCTGGGAAAAGGTGACGGGGCAATAGTCGTAGTCCCGCAAGGGACGAATGAGAATAAGGGATCATACAAACCATAGTCATTCGTCCCAACGGGACTATTTGGATCGTGGAGAATTCTCGATTCCCTGAGATGAATCTCAGGGCTATTATCAGTAGTCCCTGCGGGACAACTTCATGAACAGCCCGCAACAAAAACTCAGAAGAATCATAAGACCAAACAGTTAAACGATCCATTGATTTACCAAATCGTGTAGAACGAAATCCAAGAAACACTGTGGTTGAGTTTTATGAAAAACAACTCTGTGCCCTCCACGCTCTCCGCGGTTTATGAATTAAAAACAGCTTAATCACTAACAAAAGCCCTCCCTATTCCGTCACATGATCCATGGTTTCTGCAATAATGCTCTCGACGTGCTCATCTGCAAGGGAATAGTAGACCAGCTTGCCTTCTTTACGGAATTTGACCAATTTCAAGCCCTTCATTAATCTCAGGTGATGCGAAACGGAGCTTACGGAGGTGTTGATCAGGGTAGCCAAATCACAGACGCAGAGTTCTTCTTTTGCCAATGCCAGAAGAATCCTCAGACGGCTTGGATCGCCGAGGATTTTAAATATCTCTGCCATGTCGTAAATATGGACAATTTCCGGAAGAGACTTATACGCCCGCTCGATAGCATCCGGGTGGATGGTGTCCGATTTACATATTTCTATTTGATCATTCATATCACATATATTTGAATAATTGTTCAAATGTATTATATGAAGGCATGGTCAAATTTGCAAGTCTTTTTTTCGAAAAATACTAGAGACGAAAATTCGGTCTCGGGCAGGCGGAAAAGATCGGGAAGCTATTTTGCCATGAAACGCCGGTATTCCTCCTTGCAGCTCTCGATAATCCCCTCGTCTGCAAAGCTGAAATACCCGTTCTCCCCTACGATGATGTGGTCCACAACGGATACCTGAAGTGTCTCACCCGCTATAACCAGTTCTCGGGTAACCCTTCGGTCTTCAGCGCTGGCAACGGTGGAGCCTGATGGATGGTTGTGTGCGAAAACCATGGCTGCGGCTCCCGATCTGTATGCCAGGTTCATGATCTCTCGGGGATAGACCGCGCTTGAGGTCAGGCTGCCCCTTGCGATCACAGATTCATCAACAATCTCGTTTCTGGCATTCAGGTAAATGGCCTTAAACACCTCTCTTTTAAGGTCGCGCATGGACGGCATGAGATACTCATAGACTTGCTGTGAAGAATACATCTTGCCGAAGGTTTTCTTCTCCTCTGCCATGAGCCGTTTGCCCAACTCAATGCCCGCCCTGATCTGTGCAACCTTGGCCAAGCTGAGCCCATGTAGCTTGCAGAGATCCTCGATTTCCCATTGCTCGAGGGCGCGCAAACTACCAAGTTTCTGCAAAATTTCTCTGGAAAGGTCTACTGCACTTTTACCCTTAACACCTACCCTCAGCAATATCGCCAGCAGTTCGGCGTTGCTTAGATGGCCGGGACCATGCTTTTGCAGTTTCTCCCGCGGCCGGTCTTCTTCCGGCCAATTGACAATCGCCCTTTCGTAGATCTTCTTCGCCACAAGAGCCCCTTATTTAACCTGTATTATTCATCTATTATTCACAAAAAATCTCTCGCAAAAACGCTAAGATCGCCAAGAATATTAAAGATACAAAAGATAAATTGCAACCTCGGTTTCCAAAAGGCTGTTAGATTATAAGCTTATATTTTTTTGTTAAATTCTATATTCTTAATCCTTTGCGTTCTTTGCGCCTTTGCGTGAGTGAATTACTCTATTTAACCGAACCATTCCCTACGCGATGCAGCGTTAACATATTGGTCGTTCCCTGTTGATAAAGAGGCGCTCCCGAAATAATCAGAATGATATCCCCGGGACGAACGAATCCTTCTTGCCGGAGATTCCCATCTACTTTCTCGATCATTTCATCGATCGTATTGATGAGTGGAATATGCAAAGGCACTATTCCCCACGACAAAATTAACTGCCTGCGAACGGTCTCATCCGGTGTAAACGCGAAGACCGGGCTCTCCGGCCGGTGTTTGGAGATCATTCTGGCCGTAAATCCGGAGCGAGTGAATGCGACTATCGCCTTTGCTTTCAGTTTTTGTGCCGTGTGAAAGGCGGCCTCGCCGATGGCATCCGGAAAGGAATTGTCATGGCTCCGCCGAAGGTTGAGAAAGCCCGGTTGCTTCATAACATGCCTTTCCGCCCAACCGGCAATGCGGTCCATCATGCGAAGAGATTCGACCGGATAGTTGCCGACTGACGTTTCGCCCGACAGCATGACCGCATCGGTACGATCGAAGATGGCGTTAGCCACATCGGAAGCCTCCGCGCGCGTCGGCCTTGGCTTATGTCTCATGGACTCAAGCATCTGTGTCGCTGTTATCACGGGCTTGCTGCCTGCAATACACTTTTGGATGATCTCCTTTTGAATAATCGGTACGCGCTCGGGCCCC
>JAUXJX010000454.1 GCA_030624545.1 Bacteroidota bacterium
GGTCGCTGCGAAAGCGCTGACAAAAGCGGGAGCCACAAGCAAGATTGGAGCAGATGACGAGGCCGCGGCTGAATGGCTGCAACTATGGAAACGCATCTGGCAGGCGCTCTGTGAAACCTATGACCGTCTCAAGGATGAGCGGCACGGCCTCGATTTTGATGATCTGGAAATGCGGGCCGAGGCCTTGCTTTCTATCTACCCTCGCAGCCAGCGAATGCAGGACTTTATCGCAGGTATTCACCATTTGATGGTGGATGAATTCCAGGACACAAACCAGAGGCAGCAGCGGATCGTTTACGCTCTGGCGCACCCGCGAGACGGCGGCCGTTTATTCGTCGTTGGAGATGCCAAGCAGAGCATTTACCGGTTCCGGCAGGCGCAGGTGGCTGTTTTTAATCACACCGCAGACGATGTCCAGGAAGCAACCGGACAACCGCCCGCTCCGTTGAGCCGGTCCTTCCGATCACATCGCGGATTGCTGGATGGACTGAATGTGCTCTTTGAACAAGTTTTGCAGCCATTAGGCAGGCGCTATGAAGCGTTTGAAGCGCGGCCCGGCGCCTTGAGCGCCGAACGATCGCCTCCCGAGAAACAGGTGGTCGCCCCATCCCCGATTGAATTTTTGATATTGCCAAAGAAAGACGCGAGCGATGAAAGCGTCAGTGCCGAGGAAGGCCGTCGCTGGGAAGCGCGCTGGCTGGCGAAACGGCTGAAAAATTTGCGAGATGGTGCATTCCAGGTTTGGGATAAGACAGATGGAATCTATCGCCCGTTTAGGTATGCGGATGCGGCTTTGCTTTTTAGAGCCGCGACCAATTTGCCAATTTATGAGGAGGCTTTGAAGGAAGCGGATTTGCCTTATTTAACGGTCAGCGGCCGCGGTTATTATGACCGGCCTGAAGTCCGTGACCTGATCGCTCTGCTGACCTGTCTAAATTACCCCGGGGACGATCTAAACCTGGCGGCCGTGCTGCGATCGCCCCTTTTCAGCCTAAGCGATGAAACACTTTACCGGCTTCGCTGGCATTCATCCGAAAAGGGGCGCCTGGAAGAACCCAGGCCCCTGGCCGAGGCACTCAGTGATCCTCCTAAAAACGACCAGGCCGAATCCGTTATTTTTGCCCATCAAGTCATGGGGGAACTGTGGGCAATGGCAGGTCGCGTCGATGTCTGGCAACTCCTGCGAAATGCGTTAGATCTGACAGGATTTGAGGCAGTATTGGTGTTCAGCGACGCGGCCTCAAAAGGCAGCGGCCGGCAGTATAGCAATGTACAGAAGTTTTTAGCCCTGTCCCGGGATAGCGGCGGGGCCAACTTATCTGAATTCTTACGCCGCATTCAGGACTTACAGGTTCGTGAAGCCCGCGAGGGAGAGGCGCTAGGTGGACAGCCTGAGGGAGGCGCTGTGCAATTGATGTCCATCCATGCCGCCAAGGGCCTGGAATTTCCGGTGGTTATCGTGGCCGATCTCGGCCGCGGCCGCCGCGGTCATTTTGGAACGAATCGTCTTCTCCATGATCCAACATTCGGAATAGTTTGCATGGGGCGAGACGAGAATGGTGATTGGCAAAAGCCCGTAAGCTATACCTGGGCGTCCTGGCTAGATGATCGAATGGAAGAGGCTGAGCGCAAGAGACTTCTCTATGTTGCCTGCACCCGGGCCGCCGATCTCTTAATTCTGTCTGGCAAGGTCGGCATCAAGAAATCCTGGCTCCACGAGCTGATGTCTGTTTGGGAAATCGACTCTGCGGGCGAAAATGAAGAGGTCATTACGAAGGAAGGTTACTCTCTGCGGGTGTTCCGGCCTGATATCAGACCAGTCGAAAAACCGCCTCCGGCCGTATTCATTGAGATAACCCCGGGCCCGGCAGCCATTCCGGCGTTGGCGCGCTCGTTGGAGCTCCGGCAAGAAGCGAAGGTGCTTAGTGTAACGGATTTGATAAAAGAGTTGTCCGACAAGGTGCCCGGGCGACCTAAGATTTCATCGTTGGCTGATCCGGAGAAGTCGCAGCCTCCCAGGAGCTATCATATCGGCCGGATTGTACATCGCGCCCTAAAAAATTGGTCCTGTTTATCTCTGTCCCACTACCAATTGACCGAACTTCTCGAAGAATATGCAAAGAGAGAAGGTGTCTCTGAGGATGATATCGAACACACAGTAACTGGTTCAAGAATCATGCTTTATAACGTCAAGAATTCAGACATTTATGCAAAGATAGAAACTGCGCAGGTGCGACACCATGAGATGCCGTTTACCTTGAGAGCCGCCGGATACATAATCCCAGGCATAATCGATATCATATTCCAGGATCAGGCAGGAATTTGGCATCTAGTCGATTGGAAAACCGAGTGGACTGACCCTGAAGGTGGAGAGGTTGTTCCGACCGTTGAGCATCTTAGACAAATGGCCATTTACAGCGCTGCGATGGAGAAGGTTTTAGGAGAAGTTCCTGAAGCCGCATTATGCTTTTTGAATCCTCGCTGGAACTATTGCGAACTATCCAACGAGAAATTGGAAAATACCTGGCAGTCTATGTTCTTGAACAGCCAGCAATCCTTGGCATAAAATTGATGCGCTTGAATGGTTACATAGATAAATCTACTACTACGTATCACGACTTATTTTAAAGGGCTTTTTAAGAATACCTCATACATCCCTGTCGTCCGGTGTTTAATATGGCATGGATATGGGGATCGTGGTGGTTTTCTTTTGGCCATTGCCGGAGGTTAGGAAATTCATGTCTGATGTAATACCGATTGAAACGATTGGGCCAGTTATTCAGAGGAATTATTTTGAACTGTCCGAGTCAAACCCCTGCCACAATTGTTCGGCTCCCTGCTGTCGCCACATGATTCTCTCTTACAATGCTCCTGAGAATTTAATGTCAATTGATCGCATGATTTATCTTCTAGGCTTCCAGAATATGGATTATATCTTGTACAGAGACGGTACCTGGAAAATCCTTGTCGAAAGAAACTGTATCTTACTGGATAAAGATACATTTTTATGCACGGTCCATGATACGCCGAGGAAACCGAAGAATTGTCACTTATAA
>JAUXJX010000220.1 GCA_030624545.1 Bacteroidota bacterium
CAGTTCACTCCATTTTCTTTTTGGATCAAGAAGGGCGAAGATCTTCTAATTTCCTCTAATGGTCTAATAGGCTCATACGAAAAAAGAAAAATCTCCTGCGATTCTTTCAAGCTGAGCCTTGGAATATCTGACGAAGCCGATCAATTTCCCACCCAGGTTAAGAACGCATTCGTTCAAATTCTGCATAACACAATCAATCAACAATTTCAAATTGAGGATGAATTGAATTCCTTCTCGGCGGAGATGCTTGACAGGTACGAAGAATTAAATCTGATTTACGAGTTAAGCCACTGCCTCGGCGCAGTATTTCAACTGGATGAACTGCTTGATGTTCTTTTGGAAAAGATAGAAGCCGCTCTCGATGTTGACCGAATTTCTATCATGCTATTCGATGAGGCCACAGAGGAGTTGGTAATTACAGCCGCCCGCGGATTTGACCTGGCACAACTCGAGAGCCATCGTATGTCCCTTAAAGAGGGAATCAGCGGTTATGTGCTTCGCCGGGGTGAAGCCCTATGGGTAGAGAATGTAAATTCTATGCCAAAGGGATTCGACACAAAATACGGAGATTACAAGTCCGAATCTTTTATTTCGGTGCCCATGATCCTTTCTCACCTAAAAGACCGGGATATTCCTGTCGGCGTAATCAACGTGACGGAAAAAAGAACATTTGATGGATTTACGTCGGGCGATCTGAAACTATTGAATGCCATTGCATCCTTGGCGGCTATTTCGATCCATAACAATCGGCTGGTTGAGAAG
Organism: Bacteroidota bacterium; assembly: GCA_030624545.1. Classification (GTDB taxonomy): domain Bacteria; phylum Zhuqueibacterota; class JdFR-76; order JdFR-76; family DREG01; genus JAUXJX01. The sequence continues at coordinate 763 of JAUXJX010000220.1, forward strand.
GTTCGGGAATCGGAGCGAATCAAAAGGGAATTGGAAATTGCTGAGACCATTCAGCTTGGGTTTCTGCCCAGTGTTTTCCCCCATTTCCCCGATCTGCAAATAGCCGGGCGCTGCCGATCTGCGAAAAAGGTTGGCGGAGATTACTTTGACTTCGTTGTGAGAAAAGAGCGCCAGCTGGATTTGGTCATCGGCGACGTATCAGGGCACAATGTGAGTGCAGCATTGATGATGGCTATGACGCGAAGCGTGCTCCGCTCTCTTATGCATGAAAAAATATCGGTTTCCCATGTCTTGCGAAGGGCGAACAAATTGCTGTTCGAAGACATGAATCAGACCGGATTTTTCATTTCGATTTTTCTGATGCGCTATGATCGAAAAACCCACACTCTCACATACGCAAATGGCGGACATCACCCGGTTTTGTGGTTTCAGGCCAAGTCCGGGAAGATAGTCCCATTGGACGCTGAAGGCCTTTTATTGGGTGTTATGTCGAAAGTTGAATTCGAAGAAAAATCGGTGCGTGTTGAGCCCGATGACATACTAGTAATGTATACCGACGGGGTGGTGGAAGCTTCGAACTCAAATGGCAAGATGTTTGGCCACGGCAATTTGAAAAGATCGATCGTCCGCCTTGCTGAAAAATCCGCCCAGGAGATAGTGGATGCCATTTTTGACAGACTAAGCGATTTCTCTCAAGACAAATCACAAAAGGATGACATTACCATGCAAGTGCTGAAATTTACCAGATAGCAATTCTTGTAGACTAATCTATCTTATGGCAAAAAATGGTCATTCTGTCGATAAGTTTGGAGAGGGTGGTTTAGACCTTGATGAATTTCCGGTCTTGTGGGGAATCACTTTTTATTTGGACTGAATATGAAGGAAGTTGCTAAAATTTTGATTGCCGATGACGAGCCCTTTATCCGGCGATCTCTCGCATTTATTTTGAAAATGAATGGCTGTGAGGTTGTATCCGTAAAACATGGACGGGAAGCATGGGAAAATCTCAATCAAGGATTTGAACCTGACATCCTATTTTTGGACGTTATGACTCCGCAATTCTCCGGATTCAAATTGTGCCGACTGATAAAGGAGCACCCGAGGCTTCGCAATATCTACGTGATCTGGTTGACTGCTCGTTGGCAGAAAGCCGATAAAGAAAAAGCAGAATCCGTAGGAATTGATGAATACATAACCAAGCCATTCAGTCCCTCGTCTATTGTCAGACGGGTCCGAGAAATTATCGAGGCAAAGCATGAACGCAGCTACGGATAATGCAAGAAGCGTCGTAAGCCAGATTTCGAGCTTACCTGCGCTTCCGAGAGTGGTTCAGCGCGTTGTAGCGCTGGTTGAAGATCCGGATACATCCCCGGCGTGCCTGGCCCGTACTATTTCGTCGGATTCATCTTTGGTGAGCAAAATTCTCAAGGTCGCAAATTCGGCCTACTATGGATTGTCTCGTAAGGTTTCCACAATCACACAAGCAACGGTCATACTCGGATTTAACACGATAAAGAACCTGGTGTTAACCACCTCTGTCTTCACAGTTTTTAACGGCAACAACAAATCCAACCGATTTGACCATGAAGGATTTTGGTCACATTCTCTGGGATGTGCGACCGTAAGCAAGATTATTTCAAAGCAGATTCGACTTGGCCCGCCTGAGGACGCGTTTCTGGCGGGCTTACTACACGATATTGGCAAAATTGTCCTGGACCAATTCCTGCATGATCAATTCGAAAAAGTCCTCGATCTTGTGGAAGATCAAAAGCTCAGAATACGAGATGCGGAAAAAGTGATCCTGGGAGCGGATCATTCGGAAATTGGAGCTTGGTTATGTGATAAATGGAATTTTCCGGAACATCTGCAGGAATCTGTGGCATTTCACCACAGTCCGGCTGCTGCGAATTCAAAAATGGTAGCCCTGGTTCATATTGCGGATGCCCTTGCGCACAAGGAAAGCATTGGCAACGGTGTGGACAATTTGGAACGCGAAATCGATCCGGGATCGCTGGAACTTCTTAACATCGAGGCAAAAGATCTGGAAGAAATGACAAAGTATTTCCATGATGAATTCAATAAGGCTTCAATTTTTCTTGAATTGATGAATGGAAGATCAACGAATCTAGAGGTGAACCCAATGGGGTAGCAACTAAAAAAGTAGAAGGCTTTTTGGAATCAAGTGCCATAGCGTTGGACAATCAAGATCGCCGGATTGACCACCGAAATGCTTATTCCGAATACAAAAGCCTTTTTGAGCAGACCAGGAAATTCAACGAAAGTCACGATATTGATTGCGTCCTGGAAGCTGTGGCCCATGCTCTCAAGGGGATACTCGACTTTTCTGCCATGGCTTACCTGGTGAAGGAACATTTCTCTGACGATTATTACATTCGTAAAGATTGGTATTTGAACCGCAAGCTCGAAAAACAGATCTTCCATCTCGAGCATTCCGGGTACGTAGATTTGGCATGCGAATCAAACTCGGTACTTGTCTACCCGGAAAATGGCGGGAAGAATGGCACTCACCCATTACTCATAGTTCCGCTGAAGACAGGCGCGCGTGTCGTAGGCGCTTTGGTAGTTCAACCAAAGATACGACCCCTTCAGCGAAGCAACATAGATTCTGATTTGCTTGCCCTGCTCGGTAGTCAAGCAGCGCTGGCATTGGAGAACGCCCGACTGCACGAAGATATGGAGGTCAAGCATCATGCAACCTCCAGTTTCGAAGCCTTTCTTGAAGATACGATTGAAAGCATACCGGAAGGTCTTTTCGCAGTAGACCTGGAGAAGAAATTTTCACTCTTTAATTCCTCAGCCGCCGATCTCCTGGGAGTCTCTCGCGAACAAGCTCTCGGGAGCAGGTATGATGAGATCCTCAGCAAAGAGGTCGTAGAATTTCTTGATCGGGCATTCAATATCACATACACAACCGGTGAATATGAAAATGAGATTTCCTACTCGAAATCCGCGGATGAAAGAGAAATTCCATTGGGAGTTCATACTTCAATACTAAAAGATGCCAACGAGGCACTAATTGGCGCGATTGCAGTCTGCAGGAATCTGAGTGAGCACCAGGAACTGATCCATCTTCGTCGTCTGGATAAGCTGAAAGACGAATTTCTTTCATCCGTTTCTCATGAATTGCGCACGCCGCTCACGGGCATCAAGTCTTTTACTGAAATCTTGAGAGATTATGAAAACCATGGGCCCGAAGCCAGGAAAGGGTTTCTCGACATTATCGTGAAACAAACGGACCGATTAATCGAGTTGATTGACGAGCTGCTCGCAACGAGTCAACTCGGCAGCGGTGAATTCATATTTGAGATTTCCACAGTAGATCTAAATGCAGTGTTTGCGGAAACCCTGACTCCCCTGCAATTAATGGCGGCCGAAAAGGACATTTCTTTGGAGGCCAGATTTGACAAGGACAATCAATTGGTTCAGGCAGATTCAAAACGGGTGGCTCAAGTTTTTATCAACTTAATAGGCAATGCCATAAAATTCAGCCCGGCGGGAAGCACAATTAAGGTCTGGTCGGAAAAGGGGGCCGATGAGGGACTGGAGCATGAAAGAGACTATTTAAGAATCGGTGTTCAGGATGAGGGGGCGGGAATTCCAAAAGACTACCGGAAGACCATATTCGAGAAGTTCACTCAAGTGTGTGATGATCCGGCCACCAAACCCGATGGAAGTGGCCTGGGTTTGTGGATCAGCAAGCAGATCATCGAAGAGCTGAACGGAAATATCTGGGTGGAAAGCGGGGACCCAAGAGGCAGCATTTTCTTCTTCACCCTTCCCATATCGTGTTGAGATAACGCCGGTCTGCTATAGCAAAGCTGTGAGTTTCATGCAAAATTTTGAAGTTGAAATTACATTTTTTGCAAATAAAACAAGTGCGCTTGCAGCCTGAATTTGCCGAAAATAGATATAAGGGGCGTCTCCATTATTTGATAGAAGGCTGGCTCTGGTAAACCACGACAACGATACTAAAGAAGGCACGGCTATAAACAGG
>JAUXJX010000491.1 GCA_030624545.1 Bacteroidota bacterium
CGGGCTTCTTGGTTTCTCGCAGTGCGAGGCCAATATTATCAATACCCGCCAAAGCGCGAATGTAATAAGCGTTTGCGTTGATCAGTTTTCCCTCTATGGCGTCATTTGCCCGAATTTTCACATTCGCCTTTCTGCCGGGGGGCACGCGCATTTCACTGCGAATATTACGAATGGCGCCGACGACTTCCTGGAGCAGACCCATATCCTTTTCGTCAGCAGCGGACTTCATTGACCGGTCCGCGATCGGCCACGCGGAGACCATGATGCTCTCGGCCTCATTTTCGTTTCGCAGTTTTTGCCAGATCTCCTCCGTGATGAAGGGTATTACCGGATGCAGCATTTTCATGGTGTTCTTCAGAATGCCGATGGCAATTTCGCCGGCAATCCTGCCGTTATCCGAATCATTTCGGTTATACAATCTCGGCTTGATCAATTCCACGTACCAGTCGCAGAAATCTCCCCAGAAGAATGCATGGAGACGATCCAAATACTCGCTGAAGCGAAATTTCTCTAATGCAGTGGTTGCCTGGTCAATGGTTTTTGTATAACGACTCATTATCCAACGGTCCGATAACTCCATCGAATCGGGATGATTCGCACAAATATTAGACAAATCGCCGGCAGGAATCTCCTCGCCAATGGCCATGCGAAGAAATCGGAAAGCGTTCCAAACCTTATTGGCAAAATTTCTCCCCATTTCGAAGTCGTTTTCGGCCAGGTTAATGTCCTGGCCCTCAGCGGACAGTCCAATCAGAGAGAATCGCACGGCATCTGCGCTAAATTTGTCTATCATTTCCAGAGGATCAATGCCGTTACCACGGGACTTGCTCATTTTCACACCGGATTCGTCGCGCACGATTCCGTTGAAATAGACATGCCTGAACGGAATGGCACGCTTGAACTCCAACCCCGACATGATCATTCTTGCCACCCAGAAGAAGATGATGTCCGGGCCGGTGACGAGGCTGGTGGTGGGATAAAAACACCCCTGATCCTCGGTCCTTTCCGGCCAGCCCATGGTGGAAAACGGCCAGAGCCAGGAAGAGAACCAGGTGTCCAAAACATCCGGGTCCTGATCAAAACTCTCGCTGCCGCATTTGGAACAGCGATCGGGCTTTTCGCGAAGGACCATCATTTCGGTGCAGTCCCGGCAATAATAGACGGGAATGCGATGCCCCCACCAACGCTGCCGGGAGATACACCAATCGCGAATGTTTCGCATCCAGTTTTCGTAGACCTTTATCCATCGAGCCGGGAGGATCTGAATTTCTCCGTTCAACACGACTTGCAAAGCGGGTTCAGCCAAAGGTTTGATTTTGACGAACCATTGTTCGGACAAATACGGTTCGATTATCGTATCGCAGCGCTGACAATGGCCAATGGAATGCTCGTGTTTCTCGATTTTGTCGAGCAGCCCTAAGCTGCCAAGCTCTTTGACAATCTGCTTCCGGGCCTCAAACCGGTCCATTCCTGCATACGGCCCCGCCTCCTTATTCATCTTCCCGTCGATGTCGATCACCGTTATTGCCGGTAAATTATGCCTCCGGCCGATGTCAAAATCGTTCGGATCGTGAGCAGGAGTCACTTTTACGGCGCCGGTGCCGAATGAAGGATCGACAATCTCATCCGTGAAAATCGGCATCTCCCGATTTAGAATGGGGAGGATGGCGGTCTTCCCAACGAGCTTTTTGTATCGTTTGTCATCGGGATGGACGGCAACACCTGTGTCGCCCAACATGGTTTCTGGCCTGGTGGTGGCAACAACCAGAAAAGCCTCAGAATCCTTTACCGGGTATTTGATATACCAGAGCGAGCCCTTCTCGTCAAAATGATTGACCTCCTCGTCGGAAATCGCCGTTTGGCACCTGGGACACCAGTTAACAATATATTTCCCCCGGTAAATCAGCCCTTTTTCATAGAGCCGCACAAAGGCCTCAATAACGGCACTGGAGAGGTCCTCGTCCATGGTAAAGCGCGTACGAGACCAATCACACGAACATCCGAGCTTTTTCAGTTGGTTAATGATTATGCTGCCGTGTTCTTCACGCCATTCCCATACCTTCTCGACGAATTTTTCCCGGCCGAGGTCGTGGCGAGAAATTCCCTCCCCAGAGAGGCTTCTCTCGACGACATTTTGAGTAGCGATACCGGCATGGTCCGTCCCCGGGATCCACAGTGCGTTGAAGCCGGCCATGCGATGATAGCGAATGAGAATATCCTGGATGGTGTTGTTAAAGGCGTGGCCCATGTGAAGCCTGTCCGTGACGTTTGGCGGCGGGATCACGATGCTATATGGCTTCTTTGTAGTATCCGGCTTTGCGCCGAAATATCCCGCATTCTCCCAGGACGTGTAGGTCCGGTCCTCTACTTGTTTCGGATCGTAAACCTTTGATATTTCTGGTTTCATTCTTTCGGTCTTTTTTCGAGAATATGGCCTTGATTTCTTTCAAGGATGGGATGTAATATAAAATAATTAGGTGGACAAATCAATGATATATTCAGTTCTACAAGGCAGTTAGAGACATGGATATTCACCCCCTTGGCGAAGAATCATTGACCAATGGCGGCATACTGTGACACATGAAAAGGCGCCATCCCAAGTAGCTGTGTAGGGCGCATGCCGACCGGTACTGTTTCAATTAACGCTCCGTTGGTTAGGTTAATAACAGAGATAATATCATCCTTGGGGTGAGAAACATACAGTGTTCCCCCATCTGACGATACGGCTACACCGAAAGGCTCCAACTCAAGCGAAATTTGTGAGCTAATCATTCTTCGAACAGTGTCAAAGATCTGAATCTCGTCACGGGCAGCATTTGCAATATACGCTTCAGCTCTGTTCGGTGAAAAAGCGATAGAGGTCATGTCTCCGTCAGTCAA
>JAUXJX010000373.1 GCA_030624545.1 Bacteroidota bacterium
ACTGCGCGCTCGTGACCTGGCGAAGATCGGCCAACTCTACCTGAACAAAGGCAAATGGGGCGAACGGCAAATCGTGCCGGAAAGTTGGGTGACTGAATCTACCAAAGACTGGATCCCCACCGGTGAATACGAACATTATGGCTTTCAGTGGTGGCTGCGCCCCTTGACCGGTGTGGAGGGTCACAATCCGCAAACAAATGACATCTACTTTGCCAGTGGTTATGGCGGACAACTGATGTATGTGGTTCCCAGGCTGGACATTGTCGTGGTTTTTCAAGGGAACTGCACTGCAAACGCTGACACGGCCAGCCAATACTTTGTTCCGTTACTCATCCTATATGACTATGTTATCCGGGCGGTCCGAGATTAATGAAAATGAATTATTCACCGCAGAGGCCGCAGAGAACACAGGGATTAAATAAAAACAGAGCCTTAATCGAGCGCATTGATTTACCAAGTATTGTAAAACGAATGTGAATTAAGCAGATGAATAATGAAGATGTTGGATTTGGCATACATTGCTTCGCGAGCTTTTATTTTTATAAGGAATAGATCTTGTCGGAAAAACTGAGACCTATTTTTATTTTCATTCTTACTTTTACGCTTGCCTGTAATCTCTCACTCTTCGCGCAGGATGATACCGCATCCGTTGAGATAAACCCATTTGGCGGAAGGAAGCTTCCAAAATCTCTACAAGCCAAAATCACCGTTACTCTGCACGAAGTTCCCTTCGAGCAAGCGCTTTCGGTTATTGCAAGGGAAGGGAATTTGAAACTGAATTATAACAGGAACCGAATGCCCCTTGGCAAAAAAGTATCGCTCAAAATGGAAAACGCAGCCGTCATTGAAGCTTTGCTTAAGATTCTGAACGATACGGGTACGGGATTAATTATCACGAACGGCGGACAACTCGCCATCACGCCATTTTCAGAATCACAAGGCGAGATCAGGGGCGTTGTGATAGATGAAGAATCACGCGAACCATTGGTGGGTGTCAACGTTGTGGTTTTGGGAACTCAATTCGGGGCTGCGACCGGGCCGTATGGGCAATTTTTAATTCCCGGGCTTTCGACAGGAATTTACTCTCTTGAGGCCTCGATGTTGGGATACGGAAGAAAACAGATTAGCAATATCATTCTTACGGAAGACGATTCGATCGAAGTACGATTTGAATTGGTGGAAACGCCAATTCCATTGCATGAGGTAATCATAACACCCGGGCATTTTTCATTAATGGAAAAGGAGCCTGCATCAGGCAATGCGCTTAAAGCGAAAGATATGCGCAGCTTCCCTCAGCTTGGCGAAGATATCTATCGCGCCATAAACCGCCTGCCCGGCGTTGCCGGAAATGACGTTTCGGCGAAATTCACCATTCGCGGGGGTGAATACGATGAAGTACTGGTCTTGCTCGACGGCCTGGAATTGTATGACCCATTTCACCTCAAAGATCTGGACGGCTTTTTCAGCATCATCGACGTGGAGGCGATCAGAAGTATTGATATGATTACAGGCGCCTTCCCGGCGGAATACGGCAACCGGCTGAGTGGGGTATTTGACATGAAAACCGTTACTCCCTCATCGGAAACAGCAAGAACCTCTTTGGCCATCAGTTTCCTGAATGCCCGTTTTCTGTCGCAAGGAAATTTCAGCAAGGGTAAAGGGCAGTGGCTGTTCTTGGCTCGAAGAGGCTATCTTGACTTGCTGCTAAAATGGTTAAATCCTGAAGACGAAATAAGTCCGACCTATTTTGACGTGTTGGCCAAAGCTCAATACGCCATCAATTCAAGGCATTCTATCGCCGCTCATGTGTTGACGGCAGATGATGATGTCGTCTTAATTGAGACGGACGATGAACTTGAATTCAATAGTGGCTACGGTAGCACTTATGGCTGGCTGACCTGGTATGCCCAATATCACTCCGGACTTTTTGCTCAAACAGTACTGTCAAGCGGCAGGATAACACAAGAAGGTACCATAGAGCAAATTCCCGGAAAGGATACGGATTTTGAGGGTGAAGCAAGCGTTACGCGCGATTTTGATTATTATGGGATCAAACAGGACTGGACTTTTGAGTTATCAGACCGCTCCTTGCTCAAATGGGGTTTTGACGCCAAGCGTCTCACGGCAGGTTATGATTTCTTCTTTCGCGAACCGGTAGTTGTTGGGCGTGAAAATGGAAAAGACATATTTGTTCACGACACAACAACTGCGAAGGAAAGTCCTGACGGCAACGAATTTGGCGTCTATCTGGGCAACCGGTTTCGTCTTTTCAATCCTTTAACGGCGGAATTGGGAATTCGCTATGATCATGCATCCTGGACAGCCGATAGGAACGTCAGCCCTCGGATCAAAATTTTATTTGGTCTCAACAAAAAGACAGTTGTACGCGCCGGATGGGGAAAGTTCTATCAAACGCAAGGAATCCACAGACTAAATGCAGTAGATGGAGACGAGCGATTCTATCCAGCTGAATTGGCGGAGCACCGGGTAATCGGTCTGGAACACGAGTTTGAGAATGGCGCCAATCTGCGGATAGAGGCCTATCAGAAGAAGTTGTCTGACATCCGCCCTCGTTATCACAATTACAAGGGTCTGGCGCTGAATCCTTTTGCTGAGATTCACATGGACCGCATTAGAGTTGAACCGGAACGGGGTGAGTCCAAAGGATTCGAAATCTATGTGAACAACGACAAAGGCGGAAAATTTAGCTGGTGGGCAAGCTACGGTTATGCAATTGCGGAAGACGTGATTGACGGGATCACAGTGCCCCGGGATTTCGACCAACGACATACGATTTATCTGGATATCAATTACCGGCCAAATAAAAAGTGGAGTTTGAACCTTGCCTGGCAATATCACTCCTGCAGGCCTTTCACGGAATCCATAGCGAATGTTGTTAAACAATGGCCGGATGGTACATACGATGTCGAATGGACGCACGGGCCGTTGAATGCCGGACGCTTACCAGCCTACCACAGGTTGGATATCCGCGCCGGCCGGGAGTTTCTCACCTCCCGCGGCCGCGTGTCGGCGTTCCTCGAGATAAGAAATTTCTACAATCGTGAGAATATCAGGGAATATATATATGACTTCTTGGGTCAGCAGAACGGGAACTACATAGTTCGTAAAACCGGACATGAAAGCTGGCTGCCGCTGATTCCCTCCTTTGGGATCATCTGGGATTTTTAGCGAATGACAGGAAACACCCGCTAGACAGGCTCAGTATCCCACGCCATGCTCCAATTAGAATTTCTTAACACATAACACATGAGTGCCTGAAAAAACTTCGACAAGATAACAGGATAAACAAAATTTGTGGTCACGATCCTGTTTATCCTGTAAATCCTGTCAAAATAGTTATTAGAACATATCCGAAACACTTCCAACTAGCACAACACATTGTATTCTACATTCCCACTTCGTCTGCAGAGGGACCATAGATTGCCGGAACCGGTACGTCATTTAACCGCAAGTAGACGCCGAGTTGGGCCCGATGGTGAATGCTG
>JAUXJX010000209.1 GCA_030624545.1 Bacteroidota bacterium
GTGGATGGCATGAGGGACGGTAAAAATGACCACGCGGTCATTTGGCTGGAGGGTAGTACTACCGACCGGTACGAGAACCTCCGAGTTACGGGTTACCGCACCCACAATGGTGTCTTTCGGAAAGTTGATTTTGCTAAGAGGCCTGTTGGTGATCTTGCTATCCTGAGAAACCTGGTATTCCATGATTTCAGCGTCCACTCCCGGCAGCAGGGCGATGGAGACGATGTTGCCGCGGCGGATAAGCCGCAGTATCGTGTTGGAAGTCACGATGTTCGTATTCACTGCGGCGTTTACTCCGATTGGAGCCATGATGGGCATGTATTCGTCGCGATTGATCAGGGCGATGGTTTTGGCCACGCCCAGGTGCTTGGAGAGCAGGCAGGTAAGGATGTTGGTTTCTTCGTCACTGGTTGCGCTGATGAGGGCATCGGCATCTACCACACCCTCCCTGGCGAGCAAATCGAAATCACGCCCGTCTCCCTGAATGATAAGTGTATCCCGCAATTCTTCAGCAAGCCGGAGGGTCTTTTCAGGGTTGGATTCGATTAGTTTGATCTCGAGACTCTTTTCCTTTTCCAGAAGGTGAGCCGTGGCCCTTCCCACCTTACCGCCGCCCAGGATAAAGATCTTTTCCAGTTTCTCATCGGACTTACCCATCATCTCAATGATGTTCTTGATCTCTTTCGCTTCGGCGATGATAAAAATCTGATCTCTCGGCATGAGATGGGCTTTACCGGTGGGAATGATGGTCTTGTTGTTTCTCAGGATGGCGACCACACGAAAGATATGCTCGTGGAACTCCTCGCTGATCTTTTCTATGGTCTTATAGAGAACGGGCGCCTGCGGATCCAGCCTGATGCCGATAAGCTGGATTTTGCCGTCGGCAAATTCTAGCACGTCTGTTGCGGCGCTTCGCTTGATTAGTTGCACGATTTCCTTTGCCGTTTCCAGTTCCGGCTGGATGACATGGTCTACGCCCCAATCACTTAGGCTGATGAGCCCTTTCTTTTCGAAAAAGTGGGGATTGCGGATGCGTGCGATCTTCTGCTCGACCCCGTAACGCGCGGCCATCTGACAGGCGAGGATATTTTGCTCATCCGTGCCGGCGAGAGCGATAAGCATATCGACATCCTTTATGCCGGCTTCCTCGAGGACGAGATGGTCTGCGCCGTGCCCGTGGACGACCTTCGCATCCAGAGTTTCCCGTGCCGTAGCCACCTTGGCATCCTTAATCTCTATGACTGCCACGTTGTGGATATCATTACAGAGGATTTTGGCAACGTGCATTCCTACGCGGCCCAATCCGAGGATGACAATATTTAGACTCTTCAACTTATCTACCTAAGTGTAATGGAAGACAAAAATTTTAGCAGCCTTAATTATAGGTTTTGGAATCTGCTATTTCCAGTAAATCATAGGTTTTGGAAGTTACATCTTTTGTTTTTAGAAGCAATGGCTTTTTGCAGAGAGTTCGGTCATCAATCTTTCTTATTCTTTATTGACCCGATCTCAAAAATGATTTGCTTATCTGAGTAAACAGGCTTATTTATAGAGCTGTTGTCATAATCATTCAGCGCCCTTTTTGTCAGAGATTCAATAATCCCGGTATTCCTGCCTTAGAAATATCATCGAACATGCAGTCTTCAAAGAATGATTTTCTCGCCCGCCGCATCTCGGAATTTCTGACTCCACCCTTCATTCTGATCGTCGTGGTTTCTATTCTGTTGACAACAATTTTCGGCCCGATCTCCGACAAGGTTCTTTGGTGGATTATCCTTGTCATCGGACCTGCGGTTCTTCCCGTATCCTTTGTCGTCTGGCTGTTCAAGAAGGGAAGAGTGACAGGCATGCACCTGCCTATTCGGCAGGAACGTACGGTGCCGTATCTGTTTACCCTGCTCTGCATCACGGTGACCATTCTTCTGCTCAAGGCGACTGAAGCGCCGGCAATTCTGATGGTGCTGATGTTGGCCTATTGGGTCAACGCTTTCTTCTTATTGGTCATTAATCTATCCTGGAAAATCAGCGCGCACGCTGTCGGTGTGGCATGTCCTTTAGTGGTGCTCAGTTGGAAGCTGGGGATTCTAGCGTTGCCGCTGTTTGTGCTGGTTCCCGTTGTAGCCTGGTCTCGCTGGCAATTGCGGGCGCATACTTTTGCAGAAGTATTTATTGGTTCCGTTGCGGGGTTGGTGCTTACTTATATTCAGTTGGTGTATGTATTGCCGATGTGGGGTGATTGAGTGCTCTTTGGTATGGAATGGATTCCTTGACGGGGCAAAACGGACTCAGAGCTCACAAATGTTTCTTATACTCCTCCTCATGGTCCGGATCGATTTTTATCAAGGTTTCGAACACAGACTGGTATTTCTCAGATTCCTTGAAAATATCGATCATATCGATATAGTGCCCGTCGATGAACTGGTGGGGAAGTTCGTAGTCCGGGTTTGCCTCAATCTGTTTGGCCATTAGGTCGACGGCGCCTTTGCAGAACTTGAGGGTTTGGGAGTAATCTTCTTTCACATATGCGAGGCCGAGATAAAACAGATCCACGGCTTCCCGGTAGGTCTGATTTTTCTTGTCAAGGATATCGTCGATTACTATCTTACGTTCGTCCCATCCCCAGATGAATCGGGAGAAGCGGCCCTGGTGGTTAATGGCCAGTGCTTTCTCATAATAAGGGGAACCTTCAAATTTGCCGAATTTGTCAAATTCCCCTCCGATCAGGATATAGATATAAAAGCCGATCACGGAAGTAAGAGGATGGTTTAGGTTTTCATCAAATACCAGCGACTCGAACCGATCGTAATTGAACCGCCAGCGTTTGTCATAAAACTGCATGTCCGTCGTATTGGAAATAAGAAAATTGCCGCTGTAGCGGTCTTCGTAGCTCACACTGATGTCCTGAAGAAAGATCTGGATTCTTATGGGCAATTCGGTTCCATAGCGGTTTTCACACCAGGTGTTCTGGTTGATGTATTGTGTGATTTTATCTTGAAAATCTACCATTTTTTCCCGTTTTTCTAGAGGCAGCCTTCTGAGGTCGACATTTACTTCGGCTTTTACTACCTGCGCACGGCTGCCCAACGGAAGCAGGGCAAACAAAGATGCAAGCAATAGAAAAAATGCCACACGACACCGCGAAAACATGTTCATATCTCCCAATAAAATACTTATTTAAATGTACCAATTTATGCTCTTTTGTCAAGTTCTTATTCGCTTTCTGCTGTAACCCGATAAAGTCAATTATGTTCATTTTTGTGCTGCAGGCTTTTTTCACCAACACCGCGCATGCGAGTGGAATCACGCGGCCCCTCAGTGTAAGGCAGTTTGGCATGGGTTATATCGCGCTTTCCGGTCAACCGGACCCGCTGCTCTTATTTGCCAGCCCGGTCTCAATTGCGGCCATAGATGGGTGGAGCGCCGGAAGTTTCTACTCGCGCCTGTTCAACCTCAAGGATCTAAGCCTCACGGCTTTTGCAGGTGGCAAGCGCTTTGGCAGATGGGTTGTTGGGGTTGGCGGAAGCCATTTCGGATTTGAGTTGTTTCGTGAACAGAACCTGACGCTGGCGGCTGCCTATCGGCTGAGCGCCCAGTTCCAGTGGGGCGTCTCGCTGCGATATCACAGGCTATCGATTAAGAACTATGGCGGCAGCGGAACGATTTCCGCCGATGCCGGATGGACTTACTCGATAACGCCGAACGCACGGTTATCCGGGACGTTGCAGAACTTCAATCGCGCCAAAATTGGCGCCGGTGACGATGCCTTGCCCCAGTCCTTCCGTATGGGGTTTCAATTCAGTCCGGTCGACGGCGTTATGGCGGCAGCCGAGGTTTTCAAATAGCTTGATTTTCATCCGGAGACGCGCTTCGGGATTGAGGTCGAGACATTTCCCGTGCTGAAAGTCAGGGCCGGCGTTACCCGAACCCCGGCGCGTTTCACCGGCGGATTCAGCCTGCTCATCCTGGGCGGCAGCATCGATTATGGATTCAGTCATCATAATGTGTTGGGATATACCCATGCGGTGGGGATAGTCCTGTCGCGTTGAAACATGTCTTTTAAAAGAAAAAAGATCAACCACGGATTGCACGGATATACACGGATGCTGATCGAAAATTTCGATCCGTGAAAATCCGTGGTTAAATAATATGAAACTATATCTGATTACAACGATCACCGTGGCACTCAGTTTTGCCAATTCGGCCTTTTCCCAGGACTACTCACCTCAATGGGAGAAATATCTCGAATTGGGCGATGACATAGAAGACCAAACCGAGCTGATCGAGCAACTGGAAGACTGGCTGGCAAATCCGCTCGATCTGAATAAAGCCACACAGTCGGATATGCTTATGATCCCGGGATTCCCTTTGCCGGCGGCCAGACAAATCCTCAGACAGCGGAAGCAGGGAAAAACCATCTCCTCTCTGGAACAGGCCAAAGAAATCCTCGGCGTGGATGAAGACCTCTGGCAATGGATTTCCCAATTCATCATGGTGAAATTGCCGGAAATTCGAAGGCCGTTAGAATTGGCGGGGGACATCCGCCTGCGCTGGTCGCGTCCCACCGAACTGTCGCGGGGCTTCGAGGAAGACAAGTTTGCGGGTGGTCCGGCAAAGTTCTACCAAAGGTATCGATTGAGAATGCCGGGTTCGATTCAAATAGGCGGTCTGCTGGAAAAAGATGGGGGAGACTCCTCCCTGACAGACCACCGGGTGTTTGGACTTGAGAAACAGTGGGGGCCTGACGGCCCTCGTGTCGTCGTGGGAAATTACACGATCAGCCTGGGGTCAGGTTTGATGCTGTGGTCACCCTTCTCCGTTCGCAAGGGGTCGGCGGCCTTTTATACCGCGCGCCGAAGCAGTCGCACTATACGACCCTA
>JAUXJX010000383.1 GCA_030624545.1 Bacteroidota bacterium
ACCCCGGACGTATTAAAAAAACGATCGAAGTCCCATTAGGCCGTCCTCGAAATGTTTTGGAGCTTCGACGGGATTCTGTCTATGGAGATCTGGTCTATCAGGTCTGGCGGTTGCTGGAGAAAGATCCGAAATCCAATGATAGCAGGAGTATCTAAATGAGTGATACAATAACAGAATCCCCTCCGAGATGCGAAGAGATTGTGGCTTCAGCTCGTCCGGGAATTAGCGGTAAAATATTTGAAACGGCCTCATTATTCGGGCCTGTTCTCATTCTATTGATTTGGGAGATTCTATCACGCACCGGAATTCTTGACGCCAGATTTTTTCCCCCACCCACATCAATCGCAGGAATATTTTATGAACAGTTTTCCTCGGGAGCGATCTTTGTCCATATCCGAGCGACCCTTTCAAGGGTTTTAGTTGGATATCTATTAGGAGCGATCCCCGGCATCATTTTAGGCCTGACCCTGGGTCTTTTCAAACCAATACGAATGATTATAGGACCTATAATCGCTGCCCTGTATCCCGTACCTAATATCGCCATTTTCCCGCTTATTCTTTTGATTTTTGGACTTGGGGATGCATCGAAATATGTCATAATTGCTATAGGCGCTTTTTTCCTGGTTTTTTATAATACATTAAGCGGTGTGTTGCAGATACCACAAATTCATTTTGATTTTGCGCGAAATGCCGGTGCAAACAAGTTTGAAACATATCGTTATGTAGCGTTGCCTTCCGCTCTGCCGATGATTTTTACTGGTTTCCGACTAGCTTGCGGTACCTCTTTTATCATCATCGCCGCCGCTGAATTCATTGGAGCCAAAAGTGGTCTTGGTTGGTTGATATGGATGTCGTGGCAGACGTTTTCAGTTTCAAAAATGTTTGTCGGAATTGTAGTGCTTTCCCTCTTGGGTTATCTTGCGACTCTGGGTATAAATCTTTTAGAGAAAAAATTTGTTCCTTGGTCAAACTATTAAGCGTGAATAGAAGAATTCCCTAAGTTTAATACAAAGTTATTATTAAGGAGGTCATAAGGGATTATGTATTCAAGATACACGGCGTTCTCTTTTGAGGAAACAGATAAGGAAAAAGTTGTGGATTTTTGGGAAAATACAGGTATACCCTCTGTTGCCAAAAAGCCCGGTTTCAGGGGAAATTACATAGCCTTTTCTGAAGACAATCCGGGAAAACTGAAGACATTCACTTTGTGGGATACTAAAGAGGATTTTGAACGATTATTTTCGAGCAAAGATCATGAGAATATGATTAAAGCTCTAAAAGAGACCGGAATGGAAATAAATGATCGGGACGGACTAAATGTATTCAATGACTCCCGTCCGTCAGTTGGGACTTTGCGCGTAATTAAAGTTAGACTAAAGCCGGATAAAAGTGATGACGCTGTTCATTTCTGGAAATCTATTGGAAAACCACTTATTAGCAGTCAGCCGGGGTGCATTCGGGCAGAGGCTTTTAAAGAACCGAAGACCGATTCTCTTGTCGTCTCTATTCTTTGGACTTCACCATCTGATGCAGATCGCTTTCTGGAAACTGAAGAACACAAGGAGTTTGCAGCGGGAATGGATGAAAATGTCCTTGAAATTGTTGAGAAACAATCATTAGAAATGATTTAAAACAAGCCATTTGGAAGCAATGTTATCATGAACGAATAAGTTGAATATAAGAAAGGAGAAAATATTATGATTGGACTTGGACTTCTGGGAATAAGCGGAAAAACTCCGTTTGCATCAATCGGTCAGCGTGCTCTGGACCTGCTTGAAGGGCATCCATGGTTTGAGATAAGGGCACTCATTGCCGATGATCCGGATTTAGATAGTGCCCGTCCAGAAATCGGGAAAAATGAGATTTCAAGGCACCAAAAAATTAAATTTCTGCTGGCAGCGACTCAAGCGTACTGATAGTCTTCAGTCAATTTATGAGCATTTGCTCATAATTGTCGTTTTTGGGCGCACCTCTCCTGCTATCGGAGAAAAAATCAAAGAGAAGTTATACTTCTATACTACCAAACCGGAAAATTATTGCAGATAAAATGGACCACGACCTAAGATTGGATTGGACTAAAAATATAAAGGTATTTGTCGAATGGACCATGATGGAATTGGCAATATTTTTATTATTAACCTAACCACACCAAACATAAGGAGGTGTAAGAAATGGCAAAAGTTGACATTGCCATTACAGGTGCTGCAGGTACCACTGCTTTCCCACAGGTAGCCCAACAAATGGCATACATCCTTCATGCGGGGCATCCATACTTCAACCTGGCGGCGTTAATTGCGGATGATCCGGAACATGCAGGCAAGCCTGCCGGAGAATGTATGACGTGGTATGGGCCGCAGGATCTCCCGGATTCACTCGCGGATATGACCTTAATGCCTGCTGACCCGGAAGCTTTAGGTAAAGTGGGCGATATCAAATTGGTTATTTCCGCTATACCACCCTGGGTGGATACCAAAGTGGACACTATATTCCCCGAATCAAAAATTCCTCTTTTAACTGAAAGGAACCACAAATGAAAACGATTGAACACCTCCGAGGCGAATGGCTTGAGTGGCGCCACAACCGCGTTGCAGTACTTTCTCGGCCGTACGGCTGGACTTCTCTCGTGTCTCAGGATTGGCTCCATGAGGGTGAAAACCCGAGGCGCCTTGACGGGCTGCCCGGATCGTGGGCGGTTGTCGACAACAAGGTGATCTATACTCCGGACGCGGATGGGCCGAACCTCTCGGTTGACGGGGAGTACCCGACTGCACCTGTGGAAATCGTACCTGGTCGAAACATGGTTTACGGGCATGGCAATAGCGTCGCTGTTTACTTCGGTGACTGTGAGGTAGAGTCGATTCTTCGGACAAGCGAGGCAGAGGAGCAGATCTTCGCGATTCGAAAGCGTGACCCTAAGGTCTCCCCCGCGAGGGATTTTTCTGGCGTCGTCGCATGGGATTACAACCCTCGCTGGCGGGTCCCCGCCTCGTTTACACCGTCCAAGGCAATCGACGTAGAGGCAGTTACCGTCGAGACTGGTGTCCGGGAGACTACGACTCAGATTGGGACCCTTCACGTCGAGCTCGATGGGAAAGTATACGACTTGGTCGTGATCGGCAAGAATTCGGTGCACGGTGTTGTTCCGATCGTGCACATTCGAGATCTGACCAGTGGACGCACGACGTATGGCGCCGGTCGTCTGGTCGAGATGCAATTCGCGAATGCGGAGAATACTCAGATTGATACGGTCGACTTCAACTATCTGGTGCCGCTGCCGTGCGCGTTCACTAATTACGTGACGTGCCCACTCGCACCGCCTCAAAACTTCGTGAATATTGAGATCGATGCAGGAGAAAAGAAGCCCGCAGAGGACATTGAGCGCATCATGACCTACGCGTCCTGATCCCTGTGTCGATCCGGTACTCAGAGTTTACGATGCTCCTCGCGACGAGTCTGAACCATATC
>JAUXJX010000286.1 GCA_030624545.1 Bacteroidota bacterium
CTTCAACCTATTATGACGCTGACTCCCGCCGGACGCAGGTTTTTTGAACCAAAAGGGCGTTTCATTCGAGAGGGGGACCACTTTGCCAGCCCGGAACTGGCCGCCTTTTTTGAAGATCTTCCTCGCTCAGGTGATAGAATATTTTATGAAGGTGAGGTCGCCAATCGAATTTCCGATGACATGCGAGAGGGGCAAGGGCTCATCACAAAAGCAGATCTTGCCTCCTACCAGGTCATCGAACGAAATCCCTTGCGCGGCAACTATCGCGATTTCCGGCTGTTGACGAACCCTGCGCCCTCTTTTGGCGGGCCTCTCCTGGCCTTTTCGCTAAGCCTGCTGGAGACCCAACCCACCGAAGGTCTGCGCTTTGGTTCAGCGGCTTATCTCGTGAAACTCGTTGCAGTTATGCAGGAGGTGGAGCGCCTGCGGGCGGGAGGCATGCTTGGCGAGACAGGTCTTCGTCCGGCTCAATTCACAGAAAGCATAGAGAGGATACGAACTGCATCCGGCGGCACGACGCACGTTAGCGTGTGCGATGGGGAGGGCAATGTCGCCAGCATGTCCAGTTCCAACGGCGAGGGCTCCGGCTACATCATTCCAGGCACCGGTATTATGCTCAACAATATGATGGGCGAAGACGACCTGCATCCCGACGGATTCCATGCCAGCCCACCGGGTGTTCGTGTCGCCTCGATGATGTCGCCGTCGCTGCTCCTGGAGGGCGATCGTGTTCGTCTGGCTGTTGGCAGCGGCGGCAGCAAGCGCATCCGAAGTGCTATGCTGCAGGTGATTAGTAACATCGTCGACTGTGGTATGGGCGTGCCCGAGGCAGTCGAGGCGCCGAGGCTGCACTGGGACGGAACTTGCGTCCAGGTCGAGCCGGGTTTCGAGGAGGCAGCTTTGGAGGCCTTAGGCAAGCGCTGGACAGTCAACCGGTGGAACGTTCGCGATATCTACTTTGGTGGCGTCAACGCCGCTTCGCCTGCGGGCGAGGGCGCCGGTGATTCCCGCCGGGGCGGGTTCGCGAAAGTGCTCGACTGAAGTCAGGATACAGCTCCGGACAAACATGAAAGCCGCTCAAGTCAGCACCCGGCCAGCATGACCCATTCCGATATCGAGCCGGAGGCCCAAAAGCGCATGGGGATAATGGGAAATATGGTTCGTCTCTCCATCGGCGTCGAAAATCCGGAGGATACGGTTATGGATATTGAACAGGCTTTGGGGAAGGTCTGACATTTATGTAAGGTGGTGTCTCTTAAAAAGATTCCCTTCGAAGGCTCAGGACAGGTCATCGGAGTGACACGGCTGTGCTATTTCTTTTAGCCGTGAAGATCCGTGGTCTAAAATAATAATTGCGACCCGCCATTTAAGCCTACACAAAACCATTGCCTTGATCACGATAATTCCTTAAGTTATCGAAAACTCCACTGAGATAGGTCTACGGAGGAGATTCGTTTATGCCTGACGAGCAAGATAAACAGGGAAGAATCATTCGGCGGGGTCCCTATCCGGAGCTCACGCTGCCCGCAATTCTGGTCGGCTACGGCCTGGGAATCCTCATCGCCCTGAGCATCGGATATGCCAGCTTGATTCTTGGCTTTTCCATTGAGGGCTCCGAACTGGCGGCCATTTTGGGCTTTGGCATTTTGCGCGGACTCATGCGCAGAAGCAGCATCATTGAAAACAACATCAACCAGACCATCGCCAGCGCAGTCAATGGCGCCTCGGCCGGCATGATGTTCTCCGTGCCCGCCTTGTTCATTCTTGGCCGGGGCCCTGGTAACGGTTCTGAAGGAGCAAACCGTGCAGTGGGATTATTTCCTACCGGCCGTGGCGGTTGGGATTGTCGGGATCGCGTTGGTTCGGGCCGAGACGCGAAAGATGGCTCGCGCAGAAGGGAAACTGGCGCTGAATATTGAAAGCATCGAAAACAGCCTGGGTCAAATTGTCAAAAACATGGGCCGACTCAAAGCAGATGAAGTATTAGATGATCCCTATGAAGTTCGGCACCGAATCGATGATGTTTTAACCGACGACCTCAACACCTTTGTTGTAGCTCGGGAGAGTATCACGCACGTGTACGGACTGCAGGGCTATGCCGATGTGATGAGCTATTTTGCCGCCGGGGAAAGATACCTGAACCGCGTTTGGTCCGCTTCCGCCGATGGCTACATCTACGAAATTCGCATTTACCTGGACAGGGCGGGGCAGCAGTTCTCCGAGTCTCTTGAGAAACTGAAGCAGTTGAAGCAGCGAATACCGCACATTCCTCCACAATAATCAGTAGCAACACGAAGATGTAACATGTCCGGAGAGACCAGCACAAAGCCGGCAGTTCCCCATTATATTGAATTGCATGAGTCCGGAGATTTGGAAAAGCGGGTGGCGGAGGCCCTGGCTTCCCTGGAGCAATGCCGCACGTGTCCGTGGTGCTGCGAAATAGACCGTTTGCAAGATCAAACCAAGGTCTGCCGCACAGGACGCTATGCCCGCGTATCGAGCTATTTTGCCCATTTTGGCGAAGAGGACTGCCTGCGAGGTTGGCGCGGCAGCGGCACCGTCTTTTTTGCATGGTGCAATCTACGCTGTGTATTCTGCCAGAACTACGATATCAGCCAGGCACAGGCAGGTTCGGAGGCAAGACCCGAAGAGCTGGCCGCCATGATGCTGCAATTGCAAAAACAAGGCTGCCACAATATCAACTGGGTTACGCCGGAGCACGTGGTGCCTCAAATTCTGGAAGCGTTGCCAATTGCAATCCGGGATGGCCTGCGCCTGCCCATCGTTTATAACACCAGCGGCTTTGACTCCCTGGAGAGCCTGCACCTCATGGATGGCATTGTGGACATTTATATGCCCGATTTCAAGTATTGGTCCGAAGACAAATCCAAGCTTTATCTAAAATCACCGGAATATCCCGAAGCCACGAGAAAAGCGCTCCTTGAAATGCACCGTCAGGTGGGCGAGTTGGAATTTGATGATAACGGCCTGGCCCGGCGCGGCTTGCTGGTTCGCCATCTCGTTATGCCTGGCGGTTTGGACGAAACCCGCGAGATAATGAGCTTTTTAGCGAATAAGGTCTCGCCTCACACTTTTGTGAACATTATGGCCCAATACCATCCCGATGGCAAGGTGAATCCGGCCAGGTATAGCGAGCTCAACCGCCGCATTACCTCCCAGGAATTTCGGGAAGCCTACAAGCTTGCCCGCGAAGCGGGTCTGCATCGTTTCGATGAAAGGTGGCTGTCGTGATTTGGCTTGACCGGTTATAGATGGCGGTCTTTAGGCTCATTAATGCTTCCGATACCGTTTGGTAGTTCTTTTGCACTTCCCAAGCATACTCTGAATATATGGGAACATTCGAGGAAGGAAGGGGTTAGGACTAATAAATGAAAGCAATCCAGGGAACTCATTCTGAATTTCTGATTTTTTGACCTGCAGCCGACTGACGTTTTTACTGCCCATATCTTAAAATACGCATTTTTTGTGGATGCCCGTAGCGGTTGAGCTTTAGATTTGCACGGAACTACTTTTGAGCACATTTTTTAGTATGTCAAACCGATTCAGCTTGATTTGCGTCGTAGAAACGAAAAACGCCCTTATCGGCGCACTTTCAGTCTTCGTAGCAATTCTGGTGGCATGCTGGTATATAGGTTGTGATAGAGACAAATCTCCTTTGATCTGGGTTGAGGACGGTGAATTTGCACTATTCGTAGTTGAAGATAGCATCTACGGCGAAACCAAAGTTCAACTCAATCAGCTGAAGCTATCCCCGACACCCCTGCTCGCGGCTGCAGAGATCACGGCCTACGATTGGAGAAACCATCATATCGCCTTTCCC
Source organism: Bacteroidota bacterium (assembly GCA_030624545.1). GTDB lineage: Bacteria > Zhuqueibacterota > JdFR-76 > JdFR-76 > DREG01 > JAUXJX01. The sequence continues at coordinate 3,842 of JAUXJX010000286.1, forward strand.
GAGGAGGTTCATGAAAGATTATTGAGACATACCGAGCTGTGGAGAAAAGGCTTCGTCGTCGCCGTTGGCAATGAAAGGATCTATTGGGGTCTGTTTCAATCCCATGCTGATTCGTATGGTTGTCTAAATCCTGTTATCATGTTATATCCGCGTTCTTCTGACTCTAGATTTGTACTAACTTCAAGTATGTTCATCCAGCGATCGTATTTTGATGGCGAGGGTCTGGAAACAGAACCTGATCCGAGGTCGGATA
>JAUXJX010000108.1 GCA_030624545.1 Bacteroidota bacterium
AAACAGAATATGGGTTCTTGGATTGACTATGGTAATTGTCACACTGGTTTTGCTCCTATTGAGCCGGATTCCCTCCAAGATATTGTCCGTACGCAATCCACGAGCAGTAAGCCAAAAATTATCACTGATTAACAATCTTACCTATCTGCTCTTCTATCCGGTCTCGGCGCTTTTGGAACGAGCCACGGTTTTCATGGGGCGAATTCTCAAGGTTGAAGGAGACCCTTTTTCGCTTTCGGAGGAAGAGGTGAAATCGATGATCGAATTGGGGGAGGAGAAAGGCACGATTCATACAGAAGAAAAGGAGATGATTCGTTCCATATTCCAATTCAGCGAAACCGTGGCAAAGGAAATCATGGTACCCAGAATCGACATGGTTTGTCTTGCGGTGACTTCGTCTGTGGACGAATTGATCCGGATCACTCGCGAAAAGGGACACTCTCGAATTCCCATATACGAGGGTCGCATTGACAACATCAAGGGCATCATTCATGTGAAGGATCTGATCCCGGAGTTGCAGTCGAATCGTGAAAAAGTCAGCCTGCAAGATCTGGCCAAGCCTGCTTTTTTCGTTCCGGAGAACAAAAAGATAGATGATCTGCTTGGCGAGTTCCGGCAAGAGAAAATTCACATGGCGATCGTCGTCGATGAGTATGGTGGCACGGCTGGGCTGGTCACTCTGGAGGATGTGATTGAGGAAATTGTCGGTGAGATACAGGACGAATATGATAAAGAACTGCCTCTTTATCGAAAAATAAGCCCAGACACATTTTTGGTTGACGGCCGTATTGCGATTGATGAACTAAACGAGGTGTTGCCCGAGCCCATTCTTCGGTCAGAAGAAGAGGACTTCGAGACGCTCGGAGGTTTGATTTATCATATCACAGAGAGTATTCCAAGCAAAAGCGATTTCGTCTCCTACATGAATTATGACTTCGTAATTGAGGACGTGGATCGTCAACGAATAAAGAAGGTAAAGGTGATTCACAAGGCTGACAAGGACGAAAAGCCGCCTGATAATAATAAATAGTTGGCATCCACACAAGACTCGCAAATCCTTCGAATTACTGCCCAATATCGACTACGATCAAGAAGGCCGCTAGCGGACTTCTTTGATTCAACACCGACATCATAGGATCCGATTTACTGTTGCAATTCCCGGAAAATATTATAAGTTAATCTGTTACCTGATTTCCAAAAGAGAAGATAAAAATCATAGTGCCTCTTCCGATAGAGAATGGCTTAACATACGGGTAATCACCAGGATTTCGAAATGAGATTGACAGACTTACTTAGCAAAGAAGTGATCAAAGTACAGCTAGAAAAGGCTACAAAAGAGTCGGTAATTGGGGAGTTGGTCGACCTGCTTGCAACAAATAAAAAAGTAATGGATCGAGATTCAGTATTTCAGTCGGTCTTGGAACGCGAACAGGTGATGAGCACCGGCGTTGGAGACAGCGTTGCGATTCCGCACTGTAAGTCGGAAGCCGTGAAGGGTGTAGTCGTTGCATTTGGCATTTCACAAGATGGGATAGATTTTCAGTCGATCGATAGCAAGCCGGTGCGGCTTGTATTCCTTTTGGTGGCAACTCCAGACGCAACCGGCTCCCATCTGAAGATTCTTAGCCGGGTTTCACGCCTGTTAAACAAAAAAACCTTTCGGGACAATTTATTGCTGGCCCAATCTCCCGAAGATGTCATGAGCCTGATTCAGCAGGAGGAGATGGCCGTCTTCGAGAACTAGTTTTCCTTGCCGCGACCCACTGTCCCACAAGCCGAAGAATTCACCTTTTTAGATTTGAACTTGTTTTGTTATCCCTAGGTAAAACACAAACAGATGGTAGGACGAAGACGCTGAATCCCTTGAATTGGAAATTTGATGAAATCAGAGAAGACCGATCCTGAAAAACTTGTGGAATGGCGAACATTTCCAGGCAGGCTGTATGCCGAAATGGTAGCCGAAGTGCTTAAGAAGGAGCAGATCTACTGCATCATAAAGGGAGATGATGCCGGAATTCTTGGAGCAAGCAGCGTCGCAGAGTATTCGCCAGGCAAAATCACAGTTTGGATTTTGGAAAAGGACCGGCAGCGAGCCGAACAGATCGCATTCGACATGCTGGATCATATATAAACGATCATAACGGAACCCCAATGAATTTTTCCGTGTAATTCTGTGTGATTCTGTGGCCAAAAAGACTTTCACACAGACGCAATGAACTATCCATGGCATTAGAATTCAAAACACCCCGCGGTACAAAAGACATCCTGCCCGCAGATATTTCAAAATGGCAGTATGTTGAATCAACACTGCGGGAAATATTTGAGAGATACAACTTTTCGGAAATAAGGACCCCCACCTTCGAAGAGACCGAGCTTTTCGCCAGGGGAATCGGCCAGGCGACGGATATCGTCCAAAAGGAGATGTATACTTTTGAGGACAAGGGTGGGAAAAGTCATACACTCCGGCCCGAAATGACCGCCTCCGTGATGCGTGCCTATCTGGAGCATCATCTTGGCGAAAAACGGACATTGCAAAAGCTGTATTATATTTCCCCTATGTTTCGGCAGGAGCGGCCGCAAGCCGGCAGGTTTCGCGAATTTAACCAGTATGGAATCGAGATTATCGGCACGCAAAATCCCCTCGCTGACGTCGAATCCATCATATTGGCAGTCGAGATTCTGCGGGCCCTCGGTGTCCAAAAATCAACCCTGAAACTGAATAGCGTGGGATGCCAGAACTGCAGACCAAAATATAAGGAAATTTTACGGCAAGAACTCAAGCCGGTCTTCTCCGATTTATGCAACGATTGTCAGAAGCGCTATCATGCAAATCCCCTGCGAATATTAGATTGCAAACGGGACAAATGCGGGCAGATAACAGAGAGCATTTCACCAATCTACGAATATCTTTGTGAGGAATGCGCGACCCACTTTGACAAAGTGCAGGAATTCCTGCGCTCCGTCAAAACAGAGTTTGTGCTCGACAGGAGGCTCGTGCGCGGCCTGGATTATTATACCAAAACCGCCTTCGAAGTGATATCGGATCTGCTTGGTTCGCAAGATTCAATTTGCGGCGGCGGACGCTACGATTACCTCGCTGAGGAGATAGGTGGAAAGCATGTGCCCGCGGTGGGATTTGCGGCCGGGACGGAAAGACTTATCACCGTTCTGGAAAAGTCAGACCTCCTTCCGGCTTTTGGCGGGAGCGTCGGGCTCTATTTGGTTAGTTTGGGAGACGCGGCCACAAAGTGGGCGTTCAAAGAGGCCAACGAGCTGCGTAGAGCGGGCATCTCCTGTGAAATCGATTATGAGAAGCGCAGCCTAAAAGCACAAATGCGTGATGCAAATAGACTAAACGTTCGGATGGTCGCAATCGTTGGAGAAGAAGAGCTCAATTCCGGCATGATCGTCTTGAAGAAGATGGACTCAGGCGAACAAGAAAGCGTCTCAGCCAACGCATTTCGGCAGGTTGTTATAGAGCGCCTGAATCGCAAAACTGAGCCGGCCGGATCGCCCGCGAAACCCTGATTTCCGCCTTCATGATTTCCTCGTCACAGCTCAAGATCTACCGGTCATTATTGCACAAAAAATATCGGTATAAACACGGCCGATTCCTGTTTGAAGGTGCGAATCTATGCGAGGCAGCCTTGGCAAGCGATGCCGAACTGGAAATTTTATTGATATCCGATGACGTTAGAGACAAGCCGTCAAATGCGAAATTGAAGGATCTTGCACTTGCAAAAATGGTTCCCTTTGAAATAGTTCCCGATGAGGTGATAGAATCGTTAAGTGATGCGGTTACACCCCAGGGAATTGTTGCGGTGGCGAAAATGAAAATGCCTCTGCTGGAAGATCTTTGGAGCCTGCTGCCTGCTGAAATACTTGTGCTGGATCAGATTCGTGATCCCGGAAACCTGGGAACGATCCTCCGGACGGCCGAGTGGTTTGGCATTCAGGTGGTTATTCTGAGCAAGAGCTGTGTGGATCTATTCAATAGCAAAGTTTTGCGGTCGTCAGCGGGCTCCTGTTTTCAGTTGAACATGATAATAAATGATGTCGATCTAATGGATTTCATTTCACTACTTTCTCAATATAAATACCAGATTATTGCAGCAGATCCTTCTGCGTCGATTTCGTATACTGAAATTGCCTATGAGCGTCCATTTGCGTTGATCATCGGTAGTGAAAGGCATGGCGTCGACAAGCGCATTCATTCATTGCCAATTACTGAAATATGTGTGCCGAGGCAGGGGAAAGCGGACTCGCTGAATGCTGCGGTTACGGCAGGAATCTTGTTGGGAGAGGCATTTCGTGGTAGAGAAATAGAACACGGATGACGCAGATTTTGCGGATATTCACGGATTTTCCTTTTGAATATCGCATATCCGCGCAAATTAGGTTAATGTGCGTCATCCGTGTTCTATACGATTCTCATGATTCGTACTTTGTCTTATTTTGAACATTGCATTAGCATGCGAAAATATAAAAGCCGGAAATATCCGAATCTCAAACTCAAATTCCGGCTCACAAGCAATGGCACCAAGTTTGTAATCTCGCTCAAGAAAAATTGAGCCAGGAGATTTATGTTTATGCAAGATACTCAGGAAGAGAAAATTACCAGGCCGATCGAGCCTGAACTTCCCCTCACTCCAGCCAAAGCCGGACTCATCGTATTCCTGTCGATTTTCGCTTTTGTACTCGTAGGAGTGCTGGCGCGGGGATTTGCGGAGTTGTTTTGGGAATCGGTAGAGTGGTACAGCCCGTTCATGATAGTCGAGCTCTTTATCATTGTTCCTGCCGTTTACGTCGTGAAACGCTATGGTTATCCTCTCAAGGCGGCTTTCCGGCTCAATCCCGTTTCATTTGACGTTCTATTATGGAGCCTTCTGGCCGGCTTATCCCTCGCGATTCTGGGCGATCAGCTGGACAGGATTATCCAGTCCTGGTTTCCCATGCCCGCTGAAATAATCGAGCAGTTGGAAGCGACTTTCAAGACCCCGCACCTCGGAGATTTCATTCTTCTGTTCCTCATTGCGACCATAGGTGCAGGAGTCTGCGAAGAGATGTTGTTTCGAGGATTCTTTCAGCAGATTTTGGAAAAACGAACCTATTGGTTCGCCGCTATTTTACTACCGGCAATGCTGTTCGGATTGATTCATGTATTGCCCTGGCTAATTTTCCAGATCACCGTCCTTGGGATTGTCCTGGGGCTCATTGCCTGGCGGACCAACAGTATCTATCCTACCATCCTTATTCACGCCACGAACAATCTTGTAGCCATACTTTTCGTGCGGTTTGTTACCCCTGAAATTGAATCCGCCTATCTCTCGGAAGGATTGGTCGATCCGAAGATTGTGCTGGTGGCGATTGCAGTGTTTATATTTTCGATGATGAGGATTTGGAGAGTAGGAAACCCACAAACCTGATTTTTTTACAATAATATCCCCTTTATTGACCCAGGGTGAATTATTTAGCTTGAATAATTCATAAACCACAAAGACGCAAAGGACGCAAAGTATTAAAAACAATACTCTAAGATCAATGGATATTGAGACAGAGACCTTTTCATCAAAATTTGTTTTAAGTTCTTTTTCTTGGCGATCTTGGCGCCTTGGCGGTGAGATTTTGTGAATAATTCAGGTTAAATCTTTTTATCCTTTTCTCACTCGAGACATTTTGTCCTTGACTTGCTGCGTACCGGCATTGTAGATTCTTGGTGTCATGCAAAATGCAAGATGTGGTCAACTGCTTGCTCCAACCTTGTTAATCGAAAAGCGAATTTGACAAACCCACATTTTTCGAGTTTTTGTCCATTCAGAATCGAATGGTAATTTAAATGAGCTCTCAGGCCGAAAAGGCGTGGATTAGTTCCTTCAACGACGATCCAGAACTTGGATGGGGGATATTTCTTCAAAAATACAATCAGCTCATCATGGCCGTTATTTCCAAGTTTGCTCAAGACCATGACGATAGAATGGAGTTGTATACCTATTGCGTGGAGCAGCTTAAGAAGGATAATTTACAAAGAATAATCTCCTATTTTGATCAGCAGCGCGAGTATGCCTTTGAGGTCTGGATCGCTGTGGTCACACGGAACTGCTGTATGGACTGGTTTCGCAAAAAAGGCAGACCTAGATTACTCAAATGCATAGAGAGTCTGCAGGAGATTGACCAACACATTTTTGAGTACATTTACAGGAAAGGATATTCTCTCGAAGTAACTTATCAATTACTCAAGTCAAAGCATGGATATGAAGAGCCCTATGAGGCAATGCTTGAAAGCATGAACAATATTGAGGACACGGTAAATCGACAAACGAAATGGAGAATTCTGGAGGCTAGGCAGACTTTACTTCCACTGTTGTCATATGATGCTTTAGATGTTGGGGATGCAAGAACCGGCCCCTCCGTCACTTCAGAAGAGGATGACCTTACTGCCGAAGAACAGGTGATTCGAAGCGAAACGGAGCAAATTCTCAATGAAGTGCTTCTGGCTCTTCCTTCGCAGGAAAGACTGATAATACGACTTCATGTCATAAAAGGTCTGACTCTTGAACAAACCGCGAGGATCCTCAAGATGAAAAGCATCTGGCAAGTGCATCGGAGGCTCAAAAAAGCTTTGAAGACTTTGAAGTTAAAACTGAAGGAAAAAGGTATCGGGCCTTCGGATATTGAAGCCTTGTGATAAATTGAATCGGAATGGATTACGGCTAGGTGGTGTCGCAGTGAACTGACCCAGATGGCGCCGAGAATGTATCTTCCCTATTGTAGCTTACCTCTCTTAGCCTCGAAGTTCACTCAAAAAAAATCGCAAAAACGTCTTGCCATGTCC
>JAUXJX010000477.1 GCA_030624545.1 Bacteroidota bacterium
CAACTATCTGAGCAAGATGTGCCTCCTGCGCATGCGCCACGCAGCCTTCAAGATGTGCAAAATGGCGAAGGAGCAGGGCTGCACGGTAATTGTGTGTGGCTCAGATGCGACGGACCATGATGTCGAATATTTCGCTGAAGGTGGTGACTTTGTCATAAATGGTGAGGGTGAGGTAACACTCGGCGAGCTGCTGGATGACTTATCCGGCCGCGCTCAACTGGGCCTCGCGGGAATCCGGGGTTTGTCCTGGCCGGATGGGAATGGGGCAGCGCGTCAGACCGAGCCAAGGCCGGTCATGGCGGATCTTGATGTCATGCCGTTCCCGGCCTGGGACAAAGTGGATATTGCCCGTTACCGAGGCATCTGGCTTAAGCGCCATGGCAGATTCTCCATGAATATGGCGACGACACGCGGCTGTCCGTATCACTGTAATTGGTGCGCCAAACCGATTTGGGGGCAGAGATACAATTCGCGGTCTCCTCAGAATGTGGTTGAGGAGCTGGGCTGGCTCAAAGACCTATATCAGCCGGATCATATCTGGTTTGCCGACGATATCATGGGCATTAAGACAGGCTGGGTACAGGAGTTTGCCGAGCTGGTTGAAAAGCGAGGTGTCCGCACTCCCTTCAAAAGCTTGAATCGCCCTGACCTTTTATTAAAATCAGATACAATTCCAGCTTTAAAACGAGCCGGTTGTGAAGTCTGCTGGATGGGCGCAGAATCCGGGTCGCAAAAGATCCTGGATGCTATGGAGAAAGGAACAACGGTGGGGCAGATATACGAAGCGAGGCGCCGACTCCAAGATGTTGGCATAAAGGTCGGGTTTTTTCTCCAATTTGGCTATCCCGGCGAAACCTGGGACGACATCGAAAAAACAATCCAAATGGTTAAGGACTGCAAGCCGGATGATATCGGGATTTCCGTATCCTATCCGCTGCCTGGTACAAAGTTCTATGAACGGGTCAGGAATGAGCTCGGCGACAAACAGAATTGGGAAGACAGCGACGATCTGGCCATGCTCTATCAGGGGCCCTATCCGACGGAGTTCTATCGGAAATTGCATAAGATTCTCCACAAAGAATTTCGCAGGCGACTGGCTCTTCAAGAGCTTTCTGGTGTTCTTGACAAACCATGGCAAATCGGTAGAAAGGATCTTCGCCACTTTGGCAGGATTGCACTGAATTCTGTGACACTCCCGTTTGATCAACAAAGTCTGAGACGGTTGGAAAGACAATCCAGGATTTCTTAGCAGCAAAGATGCGTCTATTATGTTGGAAATCAAAGATCAACTGAAAAAGGTAGAGGAAGCTTTTTCTCGCCAGTCCCCTTTGTATGATGCGTATGAAGAAGATCATGTCATATTGCAGTGGATGCGGTCACAGGTGCGGGCGCATGCGCTGGAGGTCGTAAAGCCGGGCGATCATATTCTTGAGCTCAACGCGGGTACCGGCATTGATGCCGTGTTCTTTGCCCGAATGGGATGTCGTGTCCATGCCACGGATATTTCGGACGGTATGCTAGCCCAGTTGCGAGGGAAAGTAAACTCATACAACTTACATGATCGGCTTACCATTCAGAAGTGTTCGCTCACAGAACTTGAGGCCGTTGAGCCCGGCGGATATGATTATATCTTTTCCAATTTTGGTGGATTGAATTGTGTCCAGGACTTAACGCTTGTGACAAAACAAATGCCTCGACTTTTGAAATCCCGTGGATTTTTGACCCTAGTCATGATGCCACCCTTTTGCCCCTGGGAGTTGGCTCTGGTGTTTCGAGGGCATTTCAAGACCGCAGTGAGAAGGCTCCGCCGTCGGGGAGTGCTGTCACATATCGAACGCGTGCATTTCATGTCATATTACTTTAGTCCACGGCAGACTCTTAAAGCACTGGGTGCAGGATTTCGGAAAGTCAAGCTTCAAGGCTTGGCATCTCTCAGTCCACCACCCTATATGGAAAATTTTCCAAAAAGGTATCCCCGGTTGTTTCGGGTCTTAACGGCTTTCGATCAGCGTCTTTCAGGAATTCCGCCTTTTAACCGCTGGGCGGATCATTTTATCTTGACGGTGCAATATCAACCCAGTACATGATTCTATGAGTAGACTCCAATCGTTTTATGGAAGAATTCGAAGAACCGTTCAATTATTAAGTAACGGTAGGGTTCAGCCAGTTGAGTTGCCTCTCTTTTCGGCTGAAGAGGGGTACGATCGTTGGGCTGCCAGTTATGGTGAAGAATTAACTGCGGTGCAAGTGCTGGAATCACCGATTTTGGTGGAATTAATTCCGGATGTCAAGGATCGAAGGGTGTTGGATCTTGGCTGCGGGACCGGGCGGGTCTCTGAGCTGGCGATGGCGCACGGCGCAAAAATCACCGTTGGCGTCGATTTATCCAGGGAAATGTTGCAGAGAGCGGTCGGGTCCACGAAATCAACAAAGAGCTTTTGGCTGGCTGGCGACGGCCTACATTTGCCTTTCGTAAGCGAATCCTTTGATGTGGTAATCTGCGCCTTAACGATGGGCCATTTGCGGGATATCGAGGGTGGACTGGCACAGATCCATCGCGTTCTCCGTTTAGGCGGAACTCTGCTCCTGTCTGACTTTCATCCTTATGCAACGTTCCGCGGCGACACACGGTCTTTTCTTAATCCCAAGGACGGCAAGACCTACGCTATTGAGCAGCATTGTCATCTGTTCGAGCATTACTTTGAGTGTTTCAATAAGTTGGGAATTCATTTGGAGGACTTACGGGAGCCCCAGTTCGAGGGATTTCCATTAGTGTTTGTCATGCGGGCAAAAAAAATCAGTGTTTAGTCCAAGAAGTTAACAATGAGATTGCTGCTAAAAAATCTCCGTGTCAACTCAGAAGGCAAGAATTTTCCGGCGGATCTACGCGTGGATAGGGGGAGAATTCTGGATTGCTCTCTGGGAATTGCTCCACGAAGCGGAG
>JAUXJX010000119.1 GCA_030624545.1 Bacteroidota bacterium
AGCGCTAGACAGTATCTCGATATGTTGCTTGATGTGGCGGCTCCTATTGTAGCGGTCTTGCGGAAAACCTCTGAAACAAAACAAGAAGAAGTGAAAACCGCCATTTTATCGGCGGCGGAATCCAAGGCCGAATCGGACGGGTCCCTCACACTCTCATGGAGCGCTTGGCTGGTTACTGGTGAAAAGCAGCGGGCATCTTGAGCCTTCTCCCCAACGCCATGAAGTTGGCCGCCTAATCGGGTCAGGGGGGCGGGTTTTTCTCCCGCTCTATAAGTCATAGACCCTCCCACATCACTCTACGGCAGGCTTGGGAGACTCATCATAGCGGAGAATGAAGCCCAATCCAGAGAGCCTGCCCTGAGCGAAGCCGAAGGGTCACGGACTGAGACCAAACCTCGTTCCTAAGAGCCAAGCATCCCCGGCGCTTTGATCTTTATCGCTGAAAATATAGACAACTATGGATTGGACAGCGGTCGTTTTGCCACGGAGATACAGACCGGCCTGCGGCAGGCAGGGCGCACGGAACATGAATCACACTCTGCGTCCTCTGAGACTCTGCGGCCAAAATGCGGAGTCGAAGGGTGCCATTCTGAGCCCTTCACTCCGTTCAGGATAAACTAGGTCGAAGGGTGAACCCACTAAAATCCGGATTTATGGAGCTTCTTCTTGCATTTTATCCGATGAAGCAGACGTCTCCTGCAGCTTGAACTCTTTTCCGTCATACGCCAAAATCCCCTGACTCCCGTTAAACACGCTTTCAATCATGACGGGGCGCGTCCAGATTTTGAACAGATACCTTAAGGTGTCCCTGGCGTGGTCATGATGAAGCTCGGCTCCCTCAAAGCGGTGGGCAAGAAACAATTCGCCACGATTTCCGTGATTGGCATCCTCCACCGAAATGTGGGGCTGCCCCAGATTTGTGAGCCCGGCGAGAAACTTTCGCTTGATCTTGCTGAATTTCCTGCTATCAATTCGATAGCTTTTGTCCCTGCGGTCATACTCATAGGTAAACAGCTTCTGCTCGCGGGCAAAGTCTTCCGTCAAGAACTCATCGAGAAAGGTGACGTCATTATAAAGGCGGCGAACCTCAAACATCTTTTCCGTTCCCAGGCCGAGCTTCTTGTCCCAATTTTTGCGTTCGGGATAGCTTTCGCACTCCTCATATTCCTTGCCGAATTTCCCTTCGTCCCAGCGCTCCTTTATGTCCCGAAATAGTTCTACTCCCAGCTTATAGGGATTGAGCTTTCCAGCCGATGTGGCAACCGTACCGGAATGATGATCGGCGTAGTCGATAACGTCGGCATCGGTCAGAATTTTTTCCGTCATCATGCGCGAGTGCCAATACGTGGCCCAGCCTTCATTCATGATTTTGGTTTGCCCTTGCGGCGCAAAATAATAGGCCTCCTCTCGAATGATCGAAAGCACATCTTGCTGCCACCTTTTTAGAGGCGCTCTTTCAATTAGGAATTGCAGGACATCCGTCTGTGGCAGCGCCGGAAAAGATTCACTCTTGCGAATCTCTTCCTCATGGTCGCGTTTTTGTTGCTCCAGGAACTCCTTTGGATTGATGAAAGCATCCATATAGCCCTTGCTATTCATCCTGTAGGCCTTCGGCCGGGTGCCTTCCTCCGGTTCAGGATCTTCGTCCGCTTCTCTTTTGATGAAAGGGGAGTGATAGTCGATCAAGTTTTCCAGCGAGAGACAGGCGTCAACAAAATCTTCCACCACGTCCATTCCGAATTTTTCGATGTAACGGCGAAATCGCGTGGCATGATTTGCCACTTCATCGACCATGTGTCGATTTGTGTGGGCAAACCAGAGATTGTTCTTGAAGAAGTCGACGTGCGCGTAAACATGGGCCATCACCAGCATCTGGTCCACGAGTTTATTAGACTGCATGAGATACCCGTAGGCCGGATCGTTGTTGATCACCATCTCGTAGATCCTGTGAAGGCCATAGGCGTAGCTCTTTCGCATCTGTTCGTATTCCATGCCGAAACGCCAGTGTGGATAGCGATTGGGAAAACCGCCAAAGCTGGCCAACTCGTTCATCTGGCCGTAATCCACGATTTCGAAGATCGTTTCGAAGAAATCGAGACCGAAGCTGTTAGCGAATCTTTTAATTCTCTTTTCGGCTTTTCTTATTTCCGTCAGACTTACCACGTTTCCAGTCCTTACGACTTAATGGTTGATTACTTTTGGCTTGTATTATTCACAAAATCTCTCGCAAAGGGGCTAAGAATATTAAAGATATAAAAAGATACATTTCAAACTCAGATTCAAAAGGGACCGTTGGATAACAAGTTTACTTTCTTATGTAATTTCAAATATTTCAATCCTTTGCGTTCTTTGCGACTTTGCGTGAGTGAATTTCAAGTCAGTTGCTGAAGAGAACTATAATCACCTGTACTACATTCCATTGCCGAGAAAATCTTTGATGGAGTCCATGATATCATCTTTGGACTCAACCTCCGAGAGAATGAGGTTCTCTTCGGAGGCCACATTGTTCTCCAGAAAGGCGATATATTCACCGGAACCGTAGTCGCTTCTAACCTGGCCATAGCCAAACAGGTTACAGATCGGAAGCAGGTCCTTCTTCAGAATATTCAGACATTTGGAGTTGTCGGTTTCGCCCCAATTGTCGCCGTCGGAAAACTGAAAGAAGTATATGTTCCATTCCGATGGCTCGTACTCGTTCTCAATAATTCTGGCACAGAGTTGATAAGCCGTTGATATGATGGTCCCCCCACTTTCCCTCAGGCTGAAAAAGGTCTCCCGGTCCACCTCATGGGCAGCCGCGTCGTGAACGATGTAGCGGGTCTTGATGCCTTTGTAATGCGCTTTTAGCCAGGTGTCAATCCAGAATGATTCTATTCGCACGATTTCCTTTTGCTCGTCCCCCATGGACCCGGAGACATCCATTATATAAAACACAATGGCGTTGGTTTCCGGCAGCTTTGTTGGCTTCCAGGACTTGTAGCGAATATCCGCTCGAATGGGAACGACGATTGGGTTGTCGTAATCGTAAGTTTGAGAAGAGATCTGGCGCTTCATTGCCGCTTTGTAGGTCCTCTTGAAATGGCGCAAAGACTCGGGCCCTGTGTTCCTGACCACCGAATATTTGTCTTTGCCGGTAAGAATTTCATTCTTGCCCTTGGGTTGAATTCGAGGCAGCTCCAATTCCTCCCCGAGCATCTGGGCCAACTCCGACAGGGATATCTCAACCTCGCGCACATGCTGGCCCGGTTGGTCTCCCGCTTTGCCCTTTCCATCGTCATCGTTGTCAAAGCCGATTGGCGTGCCTTCCTGGCCATCGCCTTGGCCCACTCCCCCAACCTGGGAATGGTCGTGCCGAAATCGGGGTGCTTCAATCTGAGGGACGGGAATACTGACCAGTTCCCTGCCTTTGCGACCGAAAAGCTCACCCTTTGCAATATATTTGCTGAGGTCTTTTCGTATCGCGCCCTTGATAATCCGGTGGAACCGGGCAACGTCTTTTTCAATTTTTTTGACCATTGGAACCCGAAGATCAAAATCTAGCTGTGAAAACTGCTCATATCAAGCATCGCCCTTGACATCTCCGCGCGCGAAGATGCTCGCCACGTACTGTAATACGTCGGTGGCGCATACATCGCAGTAGTGATAGTGTTTCACCATTCGTGATTTTACTACATCAATCTTCTCCTGTGTGTCTTTGTCAACAACTTGAGACACCAGGCTGGTCAGCTTGATAGAGTCTTTCTGGTCCTCAAACAGCTTCAATTCAAGAGCCTTCTGCAGACGTTCGTTGGTTCGGTAGTCGAAAGTCTTTCCCTCAATCGCCAAGGCGCCGATATAGTTCATGATTTCTCGACGGAAGTCATCCTTTCTGCTTTCCGGAATGTCAATCTTCTCCTCGATAGATCGCATGAGGCGCTCATCCGGCTCTTCGCTCTGGCCGGTATAACGATTCTTGACTTTCTCTTTCTGCGTGTAGGCTTTCACATTATCGATATAATTTGAGCATAGCCGGGTAAGCGCTTCTTCATCGGCCGCGATGGCACGCTGAACTTCGTTCTTGACAACGTCTTCGTACTCTTCTTTGACCAGCGCGAGCAGATCCCGGTAGCGGCGACGGTGCTCATCAGTGGCGATTAAGCCGTGATGCTCGAGACCGGCTTCCAGCTCGTTCAACACCATGAACGGGTTGATGCAGTTCTCATCTTCATTCACCAATGCATTTGAGATTTTGTCCTGAATATAGCGCGGCGAGATGCCGTCCATACCTTCGCGCCTAACTTCCTCTTTGAGCTCTTGAACGCTGTCTTCGGTAAATCCAGGCAGCGTCTTGCCATTATACAATTTGAGTTTCTGCATTAGCGTGAGCTGAGCCCGCTTCGGTTCCTCCAGCCGGGTCAAAACTGCCCACATTGCCGCCATCTCTATGGTATGGGGTGCGATGTGCTTCCCCGTGATCTTATCCGCATTGAAATCCTTCTCGTAGATTTTGATTTCATGATCCAGCCGCGTGATATACGGAACGTCGATCTTCACGGTGCGGTCGCGCAAAGCTTCCATGAACTCATTGTTCTGCAGCTTGCGATATTCGGGCTCATTGGTATGCCCGATAATGACTTCGTCGATATCCGTCTGCGGAAACTTCTTTGGCTTGATTTTGCTCTCCTGGGATGCTCCGAGCAGATCGTATAAAAAGGCAACCTCCAGCTTGAGAACCTCGATGAATTCGATAATGCCGCGATTTGCAATATTAAATTCGCCATCGAAGTTGAAAGCCCGGGGATCGGAATCAGAGCCATAGAGGGCAATCTTCCTATAGTTGATGTCGCCGGTCAGTTCGGTCGAGTCCTGGTTCTTCTCATCTTTGGGCTGAAAAGTCCCGATCCCAATTCGATCCTGTTCGGAGAGAAGAGTGCGCATAACCTTTACGTCCCCCACCACGCTGACCCAATCGCCGTCATAATCCGTCAATTTCTCCTGATAGTAATAGCGGCAAAATGGGCAGAGGTCCGATTGAACGACGGTGGCATTTTCAGTGCAATCGATGTTAAGCTCGCTCAAGACAGTCTTGCGCAGCTCGAGGGGAATGAGATGCAAGGGATCCTCATGCATCGGACACGGTTCCCAGATCTCATTGCCTTCCTGGTCCTGGATTTTCCAGGAATATGAGTAGAGTTGGCCTTCGTCGGTGTGAGAATAGTCTTCCAAACCCTTCTTAATCAGACGGACGATTGTGCTTTTGGAGCTTCCTACCGGACCATGCAGGAGCAATACTCGCTTTTGTGTACCATAACCCTTTGCAGCGGATTTGAACAGATGCACCAATTTCATGAGAGAGCGGTCGAGACCGTAAATGGCGTCGCGGCCTTCGTAATTCGGATCATCGAAAAATTTGTAATGAATGATCTTGTCCTTATTGTCCTCCAACTCTTCATAGCCGTACGTCAGGATCATGTCATACAATCGTTGAAATGCATTGCGCAGCAATTTGGCATCGTCCCTCAGCATGTTGAGGTAATCCTCAAAGCTGCCTGACCAACTCAACTGCTGGAAGCGCTTGTTATCTGTCAGGTTGCGCATGCTGGAGAGTATCGATGGGACATTACCGCCATTCGATGAAACTTCTTCCTGTTTTCTCTTCGTGCTCATATTCCCTCCACAACTTGGGGTTAATGGGTCCGATGAATGCAGAATACCCTTATTTATCGACCTATAAGAGTCTTTTAACAGCTTGAAAAAAACTTTTTGTGAAATTAATTGCGAGCGAACCGACCGTGAGGGCTGGGGATTTAGATGAGGAATGGGAAATGCAATTCACTCCCTCCTTACAAAGGGAACGTCCACCGCCGTCACGGTTCGCCCGAAACCGATGCCAACCATTTGTCAAAGACCAATGAAGATAACGACACAGTCAATAGGTTAATCTCCTATAATTTTTACAAACACCATGCCACCAATCTGGCACTCTTTTGAGAGGAAAATAAAGCCCGGGCAACATGGCCCTTGATTGTCATCTTTGCCTCACTGAAATTCGTTTTCATGGTTTCATGAAATGATCACTTGGGACCGAATGCCCATTATTGACATGCTCTACAAGCCAATAATAATATTGAAGATAGTCAGGATTTCCTCTCATCTTTTAATACCGTGCTCAATCGAAAACCAACTTGGAAGATCTCGACCAAGCAAGGCTCATTTTACTGCATATAACGATCAGGCCTTAGGAATGGTTCAATTTTTCTTCACCTTTGTGTTTGTTTGCTAGGAAAAATGTGCCGGAGGAATTTAATTCCCGCACATATTTGCAGACTTGTAATTTGAACCCTATGAAGGTCCATCCCCAAAATTTTCGGCAGAAGTTCTACGGTTAAGGCGAAGATCGCTTGCCTGATAATCCTCGTACAATTCTGCCGGTGAAAGCGTAGCCGAAATGAAGCAAAAACCCAAAGATGACCAGGTCGAGGGGCGCCGCCCTTAAACCATGGATCGTATAAACAGGATCCAAAATAGAACGCGAAATCACCAACATAAACAGCCAGGCCAA
>JAUXJX010000026.1 GCA_030624545.1 Bacteroidota bacterium
CATCCCGATCACGGCAATGCCTCAAGGATTATTGAAGAGGCAGCTTTTCTTTCCGGTCTGCGCAGGTTTGATACGGGTCAGGAGCCTCATCGACCGGCCCAACTAATCTACTATATGATGTCGTGGGACTTTGAACCGGACTTTGTTGTGGACATCTCTGATGCCATAGACGAGAAGAAACAAGCGATTATGGCGTATAGCAGCCAGGTGCATAACAAAACCTACTTGCGCTTCGATGAAGATGAGACATTTATATCAAGTCCCCTATTCATGGAGATGCTTATGACCCGGGCTTCATATTATGGCCATCGAATCGGGAAGAAATATGCCGAGCCATTCAAGATAAAGACTACTCTTGAGGTGAAAGATCTTCTCCAGACTTTTGGGGATCGAGTTTTCTGAGATTGGTTTTTATTTCTGAGTTTAGACAATCTATGGCTATCCGATACGAAAACGGCTCGCTCATGGTTGAGCAGGTTCCGGTTGAAAAAATCGCCTCTGAACATGGTACGCCGATATATGTTTACAGCCAGGCGGGTATTTTTGAAAATCTCCGCGCATGGTCCACGGCTTTCGAAGATAGACAACCTTTGTTCTGTTTTGCTCTAAAAGCCAATGATAATCTCGAAATCTTGAAATTGATTTCCCAAAGAGGATTCGGCGCCGATGTGGTCTCAGGGGGCGAGTTATTCATCGCAAGAAAAGCGGGAATTCCTTCAGATAAGATCGTATTTGCCGGTGTAGGCAAACGTGCCGAAGAAATTGAACATGCGCTTAATGAGAAAATCCGGGCATTTAATGTGGAAAGCCGGCAAGAACTGGAGCTTATTCAATCCATTGCCCGGCGAATTGATCTCCCGGCGCCAATCCACATACGTGTTAATCCCGACATTGACGCCAGAAGCCACCCATACATCAGTACAGGTTTGTCGACGAACAAATTTGGAGTTCAGGCGGAACAGGCAATCGACTTGATAAAACTTGCCGCATCCTTATCTCACATCGATTTCAAAGGGATTCACGTTCATATAGGCTCCCAGGTTACCGATATTTCTCCTTTCGAAGCCACAAGCCGTTGGCTGAAAGAGATGTACTCGCTTTTAAAGGAACATGGGATCACGATTAGCACTTTTGATCTTGGAGGCGGGCTGGGAGTAGACTATCATAATGTAACAGAAGCCTCTCATGATTGCGATGAGAAGAAAGAACGTATTCCAAATGTGAGAGAGTATGCAGAAGCGGTCATTGGGCCACTACGCCATTTGCCTGTGGATTTCGTCTTCGAACCTGGCCGTTCCATTATTGCGAATACTGCGGTTTTGATCGTATCGGTCCTTTACACCAAGCAGAACGACTCGAAAAAGTTCGTTATCGTCGATGGCGGCATGAATGACCTGATCCGGCCAAGCCTATACCAGGCCTATCATCATATTCTGCCGGTTTCTTCTCCGGACCGAGATGAAAAGGAAAGGGTAGATGTGGTGGGCCCGATTTGTGAGACGAGTGATTTTTTTGCGAGGGATAGGCTTATGCCGGTGGTTATGCCCGGAGAACATTTAGCAATATTCTCTGTAGGTGCATATGGATACTCGCTATCTTCAAATTATAACGGCCGGCCTCGATCCGCTGAAGCCCTGGTTGATGGCAGTAATTTTCGCGTTATTCGTCGGGCGGAAACCTATGAGGATCTCTTGAATTTATATGATTCTGTCTGAAAACGTCTCGTTTCCAGCACTTCATACCTCTAAAGTAAATTGGCCAAGAACCTTATTTTCATTTCTTACTATTTCCCCCCGTTGGGGATGGGTGGTGTGCAAAGGGCAACCAAATTCGCCCGCTATCTCCCGGACTTCGGCTGGCAGCCTCATATTATTACGGTCAAAGATATCTATTATTACGCCTTCGACAAGACACTATTGAAGGAGGTGTGCCACTTGCCAATTTCCAGGGCTGGATCCCTGGATCCAGCACGGCTTGCCAGGATATTTCAGTTGAAAAAAGCTTCGAGTTCTGTTAGGCCCGCAGCCATCGGGGCTGCCAACAAAACCGGCGGTCCTATTGCAGCGGCAAAAATCTTTCGGCGGGTTTTCTATCCCGATTCAAAGATCCTCTGGACGCCCTTTGCTGAAAGGCATATTCGTAGGAAGATGAAAAAGACTGAATTCCATGCGATATATTCAACATCACCGCCGGTTTCCGCCCACTTGTTGGCGGCAAAATCTGGACTGCCCTGGATCGCGGACTTTAGAGATTACTGGAGCAGCGGTGACCGAATCTATGCACCAACCGAATGGCATAAACGAAAATCTCAAAAGATTATGTCAAAAATAACCGAACGTGCTTCAAAAATAATAGCGGTATCCGAGCCAATCGCCGAGACAATTAGGTCGTTTGCATCTGAAGAAAACCGCGATAAAGTCGTGGTAATACCTAACGGATTTGATCCGGCCGATTTTGAAGATGTCCAGCCAATTAAGTTTGATCGATTTACAATTTCCTATTTGGGAAGTATCACTCAAAAAAGTTCGCCGGGAATGTTATTTGATGTCATCGATGCCTTGTTCCGAGAACAGCCGGAATGGAGAGAAGAAATTCAGTTTTATTTTGTTGGAAAACACTTTGAATTCAATCCCGACTCGGTACCGGTTTCTATGAGGGATATTGTCCATTTTCAGGATTACGTCCCCCACAATGAGAGCCTTGCCTATGCCCTGGGCTCGCAGGCTCTTCTCTTTCTGCGTTCAAAAGACATCAATAAAGGTATGATGACCGGAAAAATATTCGAATATTTGGGCACAGGAAAACCCATTCTGGCTCTCGTCCCGAAACACATTTCGGCTCACGAATTGCTGAGAAAAATGCCAAATTGCTACATCGCCGAACCCGATCAGCCTGCCCTGATAAGAACGGCCTTAGGCGATCTGCTTCGGGAACATTTTGGCAGGACTCCGGATCCGCGAGGCTCCCGTGATACGCCCGACTATCTTCTACCTTATGTAAGACAAAAGCAGACCGAACAACTGGCCAATCTCCTCAATGAGTGCGTGGGCGCATGACGGGCTAGGTAAGGATGAAAAATCAAGAGATCGCGGAGATCTTTGAGAGAATTGCAGATATCCTTGAATTCAAGGGAGAGCTTCCATTTAAATTGATTGCCTATCGCAGAGCGGGCAGGAATCTGCGAAATCTGGAGGAGGATATTGTTGAGACCTGGAAGACCGGCCGGCTCGAATCGATTCCGGG
This sequence comes from Bacteroidota bacterium, assembly GCA_030624545.1. Taxonomy (GTDB): domain Bacteria; phylum Zhuqueibacterota; class JdFR-76; order JdFR-76; family DREG01; genus JAUXJX01. The sequence continues at coordinate 3,244 of JAUXJX010000026.1, forward strand.
AGTCGGCAGCGCCCTGGCGAAAAAAATTGATCAATATTTGAGCGAGGGCCACATCAACCTCTATGACCGCCTATTGGGTGAAGTTTCGCAGGCCATCATCGATCTGTTGAATATACAGAATTTGGGTCCCAAGACTCTTGGGCTGGCTTATGAACGACTAGGGGTCAAGACAATCGGTGATCTAAAGGGAGTTGTCGAGAATGGACAATTGGCTTCTTTAGCCAATATTGGTGAAAAAAGGATAGAGAATATCAAACAGGGGATAAGGGTTTACGAGAAGTCACAGAACATCAAGTTGAAAGAGAATGCATGAAGGGAGGAAGTAGATTGTGGCAAAAAGAGCAATCGATGTCAAACCATCATCTTACCTCGTCTAACGATGGGCCTGCCGTCGATCTCTAAGTCCGAATTCCGCAGTGTAACGCGAATATAGTCTGGCGTGAGAGGTGCCCCGGCTGCCTGTTGAGAATGTCCTATGCCAAGATGGACCCGCCCGAAGGCGGTTTCATCTTCAACCAGATCTCCAGCCAGTTTTGCGTTGTGATTGGTACCAACTCCAATTCGAACTAAATCCCGAGAAGTCGAATTCCAATTGGCCTTTAGATAGTCGCGAAATTTTTGTGCCTCATTGTTGCCATAGATCCGGGCGAGACGGCCATCCTTAAATTGAAGCCTAATTGGCTCATTGACCAATCCAACCCCGTCTATGGATCCGTCCACGACTACGACGCCATTGCATGAACCGGGAGCCGGACGGATCTGCGCCTTTCCACCAGGAAGAATAGTGAACGTCCCCTTATCGCGAACTGCGCCAATTTCTGCTATACCCTTCTCCTTCTTGATCGACATCTCAAGACAAGTGTCCCTGCCATTATTGAGGCTCATTGTCTGGCCAATTGAAAAAACCTCCGCAAGTCGGTTGCTGACCTTGTCGAGCTTTTTATGATCGATATGCATGGATCTTTTTGTCAGGATCTCATTCAGGAGCGGGAGATAGGCAATTCGTGTCCCATGTTTAAGCAGAGCGGCGAACTGTTTTTCATTGAACCAACGTAAATCACCAGCTACGATCAGGACATCCGTTTGCCCAAGCATCAAAGGCAGGGAGGAAAGAAATCTGGATTTTGGAGAGCTGGGTGGAACCTGTAACAGGAATGCTGAAGTGGCTATTTTTAGCGCCTGCTGCCAGAGAATGGTAGCATTTTCAAGATTCTCGGTGTTAGCAAGAATAAGAAGAGATTCCTTTTTCCGCAGCCGGATTGAGTCCCTGATTAGGGCGCTCATTGTGCGACATATCTTTTTGCCGGATTGGGTCGGTGTTCGATTCGCTGAGGCTGACAAAGGAAAAGCTATTCTTTATAGGTAAACATTTATTTCGTGGTGAGCCGGGAACTTTTTTCAATTCAAAAGAACATAGTGAGAAAACACTTTAAGTTAAATTTCACACTAGCCATTGTCAAGTGATTTTTGGCTTCTCTGCAATTTTTTTTCTTGAATTTGCAGGCATTTTTATTATATTAAAAATCAAAAAGTTAGAGATAGATGTCGTTCACTCATGATATAACCCTTGGACAATACTTTCCATCTGAATCTTCCGTTCATCTCTTAGATCCACGCTCAAAACTTCTAATTCTGTTGATCATCATGGTTTTGCTGGTGCTGACAATCGATCCGTTTTTTTACATAGTGGCATCTGCATCTTTGCTGAGCGTCGTATATTTGTCACGATTACGTTTTTCCCTTGTCTTCCGTAATCTCAGGCCGTTTCTATGGCTTTTTCTCATCACATTTATTTTCAATGCCGTGGGTAATTCCGGAGAGCCTCTCTTTGTCATTCCCCTTGTCAATTGGCAGATATCGGACGAGTCATTGCTGCGTGCATTCGCATACAGTTTTCGCATTATTCTCATTATCGGCTTTGCATCTTTATTCACGCTAACCACTGCACCTGTGGATATTGCTGACGGTCTGGCGCGGCTGATGTCCCCGCTCAGAAGGCTGCACGTTCCAGTGAATGAGTTTGCCATGATGTTAACGCTGGCAATTCGCTTTATTCCGATTTTACTGCAGGAGGCAGAAAGAATCCGGAATGCCCAGCTTTCTCGCGGGGCAAAATTTGACGGCAACCTGAAACAAAGACTGCGGGGCTTGGTTTCTCTGGTCATACCGCTCTTTGTTTCAGTTTTTCGCAAGGCCGACGACATCGCCCTAGCCATGGAGGCCAGGTGTTTTCGATTGGGAAAAGAGAGAACAAGCTATAGAGTATTTAAGTTTGGATACGCTGATTACGTCACTGTAGTGGGAGCGCTCTTAATAGCCGTCTTGTTCGTTTCGGCTTAGATGGCATTGATGAATTTTAAGTTAGTCCTGCAATACGATGGTACTGATTTCTCAGGTTGGCAAAAGCAGCCCAAACTTCGAACAATCCAGGGAGAACTCGAAAGAGCTCTTTCAAAACTGTTTGATGATGAAATAGCTGTGGTTGCGGCGGGCCGTACTGACGCAGGCGTTCATGCAACGGGCCAGGTTGTGAGTTTTGCCAGTGATAAGGCGCGTTCGCTTGCCTCGATTCAGGCGGGTTTGAACAGTCTGCTTCCGGAGTCGGTGAGTGTTACCAGCGTCCAAAAAGCCAAAGCAGATTTCAACGCGCGTTTTGATGCGGTAACGAGGCACTATCGCTACCAGATCGTTCGCAGAAAAGAGGCGCTGCGCTTACGCTACGCCTGGTGTGAGCAAACGAAACTTAATGTGCAGGACATGCAAACATGCTCCCGCGCGATCCTCGGTGAGCATGATTTCCAGTCATTCTGTAGTACCGATGCTGAAGTCAACCATTATCGTTGTTTCGTCAAACGGGCAATCTGGCGCTATGCCGGGCCAAATGTGCTGGTATTCAACATAGCGGCTGACCGATTTTTGCACAACATGGTTCGCATATTGGTCGGTACTATGGTAGAAATTGGACGGGAAAGATTTACTCCGGCGGATTTTCTACAAATGCTGGAGAGTAAAGACAGGAGATCCGCGGGTCTTACGGCTCCTGCAAAGGGTCTTTGCCTGACGCAAGTTGATTACGATCAGACTTTTTCGGAGGATACATGAAATTCTTCATCGACACCGCTAATGTGGACGAGATTCGCGAGGCTTCCAACCTCGGGCTTCTGGACGGAGTTACCACCAATCCATCCCTGTTGGCAAAGGAAGCTGGGCGGGGGAAATCAGCCAGGGAAATGCTGGAGGAGATTTGTGAGATTGTGGATGGACCCATCAGTGCGGAAGTTACGGCGACCGATTATGAGGGCATGGTAAGTCAGGGTCGTGACCTGGCTTCCATTCACAACAATATTGTGGTTAAGGTGCCGATTACGGCCGCTGGCTTACAGGCTACAAGAAGCTTGAAGAAGGAAGAAATTCGCGTCAACGTGACACTTATCTTTTCAGCGACTCAAGCTCTCCTTGCTGCCAAGGCGGGCGCTACCTTTGTGAGTCCATTCGTCGGACGGATTGACGATGTGAGTAACAACGGAATGGAAATTGTGGAACAGATCATACAAATTTTCGATAATTATGCTATAGAATCAGAAGTATTGGTTGCCAGCGTCAGACACCCGATGCACGTTGTGGAGGCAGCACTTATGGGAGCTGATATCGCCACAATTCCTTTCAAGGTGATCACACAGTTGATCAAGCATCCCCTTACAGACGTTGGTCTGGAACGGTTTCTCAAGGATTGGGAAAAGGCGAATTTATGAGATATCGCGTCGAAGCGCAATCCTTCACAAAAAATAATGAGTTACGGTAGAGCAAAGCTAATGCGAAGATTGTCGTTCATTCTCACCATGTTGTGCCTGATGATAATATTCTCTTGTGAATCGGCACAGAATTCGAACTCTGCTTCCTCTCTGCCGGCAGACGCTTCGCCTGCGATTGAAACGGTTGCCGTTGGAGTTCAACCTGGAGTTCAACCGAAGGATCGAATTCAAGGAGACATAACCTCCTCCAGGGCGAATGCAATAACCGCCGCCATTGAAAAGCTAACGCCCGCAGTTGTTGGCATTAATGTAACTCAGATCAAGGAATATGTCACGCGGGTACCCAGGGGTGACTGGTTCTTTGAGCATTTCTTTTCCGGCCGGCGGATTCAAAAAGAAGTTAAGAGTATGGGCTCAGGGTTTATCATTTCACGAGATGGCTTTATTGTGACGAACGAGCATGTTGTACAGGATGCCGTTAGCCTGGAGATTTTCCTCTCGGATGGGAGGAAGTTTGATGCGGAAATCGTCGGCAAGGATTACATTACTGACATTGCACTTCTAAAAATTGATGGCAATGATCTTCCTTATTGCGAGCGGGGTGATTCGGATGATATCATAATTGGAGAATGGGTCATTGCTTTGGGTAATCCTTTTGGCTTATTTGAGCTTGGGCAGAAGCCAACTGCGACGGTAGGCGTCATCAGCGCAAGTAACCTGGATTTTGGCAAACAAGGAGACGACCGCGTTTATCAGGACATGATTCAAACGGACGCGGCCATAAATCCCGGCAACAGCGGCGGCGCCATGGCAAATGCAGTTGGTCAGGTGGTCGGCGTGAATGCTTTTATCTACACAGGGGGTGAATATTCCCAGGGATCTATCGGCCTGGGCTTTGCCATTCCGATCAACCGCGTAAAGGAAGTGGTGGAGCAGCTCAAAAACCATGGGCGTGTAGATCGACAATTCTGGACGGGCCTGGAGGTGGAGAGCCTGCGGCCTAGTGTTGCGAGGTATTTCGGACTGCGGGATACAAGGGGAGTGATCGTTACAGACGTTGAACTCAATAGTCCCGCACATGAAGCAGGTTTTAAGGTTGGGGACGTCATCACGCAATTTTCCGGTAAACCGGTCCAGGGGACGCGGGATATTTGGAGTGTAATGGACAATATAGATGCCAGAGCCGGCGACGATCTTGACGTCGTTGTAATCCGGCAAGGCCGTTTTTTGAAACTTCGCTTGAAATTAGGCAGGGTGCGGAGCTGAGTTCTAGCCATGATTGACAGATATACCCGTCCCGAGATGGGTAACATTTGGTCTGAAAACAACAAATTCCAAAAATGGTTGGACGTAGAACTTGCCGTTTGTGAGGCTTATGCGAGCGAAGGGAAGATCCCGAACAGCGCATGGCAGAATATCAAAGAAAAAGCCGGTTTTGACCTGGAACGAATTCGTGAGATTGAAGCGATTACCAATCATGACGTGATCGCCTTTTTGACAAATGTGGCGGAATGCGTGGGACCGGATTCAAGATTTGTTCACTTCGGTATGACTTCGTCGGACGTCCTCGACACCGCTCTCGCCCTGCAGATAGCTGAAGCCGGCCAGTTGCTTGTGGATGATGTATCAGCTTTGCTTCAGGTTCTTGCCAGGCGGTCTATTGAGTTCAAAAAGACGCCCTGCATTGGACGCACGCATGGCGTACACTCTGAACCGATCACCTTCGGACTGAAATTGGCGCTGTGGTATTCGGAGTTCTTGCGCAATAAGGACAGGCTGGAGCAGGCGATTACCGGAATGCGGGTCGGGAAGATTTCCGGCGCTGTCGGCACATTCGCCCATATCGAGCCGCGGATAGAAGAATTGGCTTGTATGAGAATGGGGTTGAAACCGGCGCCCATTTCGACGCAGATTATACAAAGAGACCGCCATGCCCATTTTATCTCGACCCTGGCATTGGTTGCAGCCTCGGTTGAGAAAATTGCCATAGAAATACGAGCACTGCAAAAAACGGAGGTGCAGGAAGTAGAAGAATACTTTTCCAAGGGCCAGAAGGGCTCATCGGCGATGCCGCATAAGCGCAATCCGATTCTGTGCGAACGCATCACGGGGCTGGCCCGTGTGATGCGCGGAAACGCACTTGCCGCCCTGGAAAACGTATCCCTCTGGCACGAAAGAGATATCAGCCATTCTTCCGTTGAAAGAATCATTTTTCCGGATAGTTGTATCGGTCTCGACTACATGCTCAACAAAATGGTCGCCGTTCTCGATTCCATGCGCGTTTATCCTGAAAACATGATGAGCAATATCGGGCGAACAAAGGGACTTATTTTTTCTCAGGCGCTGCTCTTAAGACTAACAGAAAAGGGTATGACCAGGGACGGCGCATATCAATTGGTTCAGCAGTTAGCTCATGAAATCTGGAACAAAGATGTCGAATTCAAATCGGTTGTTTGCGAATCCGAGAAGATACGGTCGCACCTTTCGTTAGGTGAGATCGAGGACTGCTTTGATCTGGATAAAAACTTGAGACATGTAGACACAATTTTCGAAAGACTTGGTCTTGGCTCAACAAAAGGAGGGAGCTCTTGAAAAAGACAAAACTGATTTATGAAGGTAAGGCGAAAAAGCTGCATGAGACAGAAGATCCTGACCTGCTTGTCGTCGAGTTTAAGGATGACATGGCCTCTCTGGACGGCAGGAAAAAGGGAGTCATTAAGAACAAAGGGATCGTAAATAGCAAGATAAGCACATACATATTTAATTTTCTTGATAGCTACCATATTCCGTCGCACTTTGAGAAATCTTTATCGGACCGGGAGATTCTGGTTAAGAGATTGGAAATGGTGCCTATCGAGGTGATCGTTCGAAATATCGCCACCGGTAGTCTGTGCGATAAATATGGCTGCAAAGAGGGAGATTCGCTGCAATATCCGATCATTGAGTTTTATCTCAAGAATGATAAACTAAATGATCCCATGATGAACGAGTATCACGCTGCCGCATTCGGGTTGGCTACGCCGGAAGAGATGAGAACTATTGTAAGATTTGCCACCAAAGTGAATGCCATACTTAAGTCATTTTTTATCCGCCGCAAGGTTCGGCTTGTGGATTTCAAACTTGAGTTTGGCAGGTTTAAAGGTCAACTATACCTTGGGGATGAGATCTCCCCTGACACTTGTCGATTCTGGGATCTTGAGACCGGCGAGCAGCTCGACAAAGATAGATTTCGAAAAGATATGGGTCGTGTCGAAGAAGCCTACCAAGAAATGTTGAGAAGAGTATTGAATTTGTAAGGAAAAGAAGTTATCTTAATGGCAAAAGACGGCATCGGTTTGGTTACAGGCATTGCCGTGGCCGCAATCGTGTTTTCGATTATTGGTTTCTCTGCTGATTCGCCCGTGGCCTGGATTTTTGCCGGCCTTTGCTTGTTGACTATGTTCTTTGTGGTCAATTTTTTTCGTGATCCCGAACGGTCTATTCCCACCAGGGAAGGAATCA
>JAUXJX010000043.1 GCA_030624545.1 Bacteroidota bacterium
ACTGTGAGAGCACCGGCTGCGTACGCTGAATTTTTCAAAAACTTCCTACGATTCACTGACATATCAGGTCACCTTTCATGCTGGTTTATAATATAGGTTAGGATTTGTGCATCACAAAAACCTCACGCAAAGACGCTCTACGAGTCATAGACAAAGGACGCGAGGGCATAATTGAATTCAGTGAATGTCTCCGTGAAAACCTGTAATCCCTGCTGCCGGCAGGCAGGCGTGGTTAAAAATAGAGCTTCTCACAATCTCTCTTTTAGCAGGAATCTCTAATCTGCCTGGATTCCGGCCTAAAGACTGCCGGAATGACAACTGTGGTCAGAGGCAGTTCAATCAGGATCTATCCACCTTCTCACAGGCGCGCCCAAGGCGAGCTAGTGCCTCGTCAACCTCCGCACCGGTGATCAGCATCGACGGACCCATCCGGATAACGTTGCCGTACAGCCCGCCGATTCCGACGAGCAGTTTTTCCTCTTTCGCCGCTTCGAGAAGTGCGCTTGCTTTTGCTGGAGAAGGAGTTTTGGTATTCCGGTCCTCCACCAACTCCAGCGCCTGCATGAGACCCATGCCTCTCACCTCTCCAATCCATTCGTGCTGATCAAAAAGCGTATCCAACCCGGCCCGGAGTTGATGGCCACGCTCTGCTGACCGCGCCGGCGTATCCTCGCGTTTCATTACGTCAAGGGTTGCTTCCGCTGCCGCCATACAGACGGAGTTGCCGCCGAAAGTGGAAATCGTCTTAGCCTTCCAGGCCGCGGCGATTTCGGGACGCGTGACCGTGGCGCCGACCGGAAAACCGTTGGCGATGCCTTTCGCCATGACCATGATATCCGGTTCAACATCCCAGTGCTCGATGCCAAACCATTTATCACCCGTCCGGCCGAAGCCAGCCTGTACTTCATCACATATGAATAGTCCGCCGTAGCCATGGATGATCTCCGCGGTCCGTTGAAAATAGCCGGGCGGCGGCACAATGTAGCCGCCAACGCCCTGGATGGTCTCTGCGAAAAAGGCGGCAGGCTTTCCACTTGTGGTGGTACGAATGACTTCTTCAATGTCTTGCGCAAACTTCTCCGCAATATCTTCATCAGATGGATTGAATGGGCTGCGATAGGTATAAGGGGAAATAGCGTGTTTGATACCTGGAATTGCACTGGTCACCGGGCGCCAGGGCGCATGGGCGGTTAGATTGGTCGCCAGTGCGCTTCGGCCAGAGTAACCGTAGCGAAGGGCTATGATTTCGTGGCGGCCCGTGAACAGCTGCGCCAGCATGATAGCAGTTTCCACCGCCTCTGTGCCGCTGTTGGTAAAATAGCAAGTCTTCAGACTGCCGGGCGCGATCTCCGCTAACCTGCGCGCGACCGTGATCTGATTTTCGGTGATGTAAAGAGTCGAGGTATGTCCCAAGCGGCCAACCTGTTCTGTCACACGCGCGACCACTTCTGGATGGCAATGGCCGATTGATGTGGAGAGAATTCCGGAGAAGAAGTCAAGGTATTCATTGCCTTCCGCGTCTATAACGGTGACACCGCTTGCTTCGGCAATAGCAATGGGTTCGCGGTAGAGGGGCTTTACGCAGGGGAAAAGGAATTCCTCGTGCGCCTCCTTCAAGGCGGCGCTTCTTGTCATGGTTGCGGCATCTGTTTCATTCATAGTTCTTACCCTTGACGACTGTAAAGCCCAAGTGCTACTTTGCCCTCAATACCGACAGATTCTCACCGTGAAGGCGCCAAGATCGCAAAGAGTGAATTCCCTTGATTTTCTTCGTGTTCTTTGCGTCTTTGCGGTTCATAAATCACCAGCGCGAAATCACCACGTGCTTGTCCGTATAAAACTCGATGGCGTCGCGGCCTTGCGCCTTCAGGTCTCCATAGAAAGATCCTCGTGAACCGCCGAAGGGGAAGAAAGCCATGGGCGCCGCCACGCCGATATTCACACCGATCATGCTGATTCCAGCCTTGTAGCGGAATTCACGTGCCGCGCGGCCGCTTGTGGTAAAAATGGAGGTGGCGTTGCCATACTGGCTGCGCTGCATCAGTTCCACTGCCTCGTCGAGAGATTTTGCATGTGTCAGAGCAGCAACAGGCCCGAAGATCTCATCCCGTCCGATAGCCGATTCCGGCTTCACATCTTCGAATACGGTCGGCCCGACCCAATGCCCTTGCGGATAGCTTTCCACGCGGGCATCGCGCCCATCGAGGAGCAGGGTCCCGCCTTCCTCAACGCCTTGACCAATGTAATTACGCACTCGTTCACGGTGCCTTGCGGAAATGACCGGGCCCATGTCCACATCTTCATCCAGACCGTATCCAAGTCGCAGGCCGGCCGCCCGTTCCAGGATCTTATCGCGGATTGGTTCAAACGCGTCCTCCACACCAACTACAACGCTGCCTGCCAGACAGCGCTGGCCCGCCGAGCCGAAGACCGAATCGTTGATCGCCTGAGCAACCCTGTCATATTTCGCGTCGGGCATCACAATCATATGATTCTTCGCTCCGCCCAATGCTTGCACTCGCTTACCATGGGCGGCCGCGTGCGCATAAACGATTTTGGCCACCTCGCTCGACCCAACAAAGGAAATGCCCTTGATATCGGGGTGTTCCAGAAGGGCAGAGACCGTGGCCTGGTCGCCGTGTACTACATTCAGCACGCCGGGCGGAAGTCCTGCTTCCGCAGCCAGGTCTACAATTCGCTGATGTGTCAAAGGGTCCTGTTCGCTGGGCTTGAGGACGACCGTATTTCCCGTGGCTACCGCGTAGGGCCAGAACCACAACGGGATCATGACCGGGAAGTTGTAAGGCGTTATAACGGCAAACACGCCAAGTGGCTGGCGGATTGTCTCGCAATCGATGCCGGGCGCGATATCCTCAAGCGATTCTCCCATCATCAGAGAAGGGATTCCACAAGCATGCTCGACATTTTCTATTCCCCGCTGAATTTCGCCGCGCGATTCTGACCGGGTCTTCCCATGCTCCCGAGTGAGCGAAACGGCCAATTCATCTGCATATTCATCGAGCAGGGCCCTCAGCCTGAAAAGAACTCTGGCCCTCTCCACAGCAGGCGTCTGCCGCCAGGCTGGAAAGGCTCTTTCAGCCGATTCGACGGCTGCGCCAACATCTTTTGGGGTCGAAAGCGGAACCTGGCCGAGCTGGTCACCAGTCGCAGGATTAGCAACATGAAGCTGGTTCGTGGCCTCAGAATGAACCCACTGGCCGCCAATGTAGTTGGGGATGATGCTGTTCTTGCCGACAATTTCTTGATCTGTGGTTTCTGAAGTTTTTGTTGACATGGCTTTTCAAAATCCAATCAGAAAATGTAACTCCAATATAACGAGGAAATGGGATAATGTCAACAAGGCAGGATTCTATGCACTCTGCGGAGGAGCCCCGGAAGCCGCCGCTGTCTGTCCTCGAAACAGCTTCACGGTTTCGTCATTTAGCAGAACCCAAAGGCTGTAAATCCCAATTGCCGTTCCAATCGGAATATTCAGCAAATCAATAACAGATAAGATGAGGACGAATATCCTGGCCCACTCAGCCCTTTTCAGGAGAAAGATGCCGCCAATGATTCCTGGCACAGATAATACCAAAATGAAAACACCAACAGCAGTGCCAACGGTAGAGGTTATGTAAATGGCCTCATAGTCGCCAGATAATAAGCCCCCGCCTGTAATCGCCACAAAGCAGATAAGAGCTATGAGAACTCCCAGGGCTCCGCAGGCGATGTGTAAAATTCCGACTAGTGTGACGTGTTTGTCCATTGTTTCCTCCTCTTAGGATTTGCCGTTTGTTTTCGTGAAAAGCAAGCATGAGGGTCAATAAATACATCGAGATGCATTTTCCACCCTGCGGCGGAGTCTGTCCCGCCAAATGGCGGGGCTCTGGGCAGACATCGTGCTGGCGACTTTTCTTACGTGTGCACAGTGCAAACATTCGACTGAGTTTATTCAATGCCGCCTCGCACTCCACCCTTCGACTCCGCTCAGGGTGGACCATTAGTACTTTATTTTCTTGGTCCACAATTCCTGGATGATTCAAGGTACGCCATAATCTAGAATAACTCTCTCAACATCAACCGTCGACACGATATACATATATGGCCTTTTTAGCAGGATGTCCACCCTGAGCGAAGTCGAAGGGTGGTACTTTATTTTCTTGGTCCACAATTCCTGGATGATTCAAGGTACGCCATAATCTAGAATAACTCTCTCAATCAACCGTCGGCACGATATATATATATGGCCTTTTTAGCAGGATGTCCACCTTGAGCGGAGTCGAAGGGTGGAACCAATTCAACTTAAATATCGGCTGAAATGCGTCTCATTCTTGCACTCAGCTAGCATGTGAAGCAATTCAAATCTTCCTTCAATCAATGCCTTCTTCTTTTTTCGATTCCAACCTTTCACTTGCTTTTCAAACCGTACGGCATCTCTAAAGCTTGGGAATTCGGTCTGGAATACTAGCTTAACGGGAAGCCTGCTTCTCGTATAAGATGGGCCTTCGCCGGAATAATGTTCATATAAGCGCTTTTCCAGATTTCGCGTGGAACCGGTATAATAAGTACCATCGGAGCATTCAACAATGTAGACGTATACTTTCATGATGGTTTTGATCTTTTGCACTCCACCCTTCGACTCCGCTCAGGGTGCACCATTAGTACTTTATTTTCTTAGCCCACAATGCATGGATGATTCTAAGCCGTAATCGGAAATATACTCGATGAACATCTACCGTCGACACGATATGAATATACAACTTCTTAAGAAAGTGTCCACCCTGAGCGAAGTCGAAGGGTGGCTCGAAAAGCCTACCGCCAAACCGCCAAAATGCCTCCCATCAAAAGATAGCCGACCAAGGTATACCCGGCATAAATATACAAGAGTGTTTTGTTACGGCTTTCGAAAATATATGTGGGAGCGACGCTCGTTACGGAAAAGCCCAGCCACACATAAAAGCCGTACCGTAATCCGGTCAGCAGGTCGTTTGCTCCGGCGTGGTTCAGAAATAAGGTCAGAATATATGCAGCCAGCACGGCTCCAATGATGCTTACGGCATAGCCTACTCCGGCGCCACCTTCCGCCTTTATTTCATCTTCGGTTTTTCCAATGGCTTTCAGCCATGCCTTTCCGAATAGAACGGAAAACCACAGTCCGCCAAGCACAAAATAGACCACCGCTGCGACCAGAACAGCAATATGATTAATCTGCATTGCATCTTCCTCCTCTGTTAATTCGGAATTACAAGCTTGGCATTGCGGCTCAATTCAAATGCTTGATCTATTCCCATCCGGCAAGAAAGGTCGCGAGAAACAAAGCCCCGCCATTGGTAAATCAATGTCATGAGATGCCCAAAGTCTGAAATCTGAAGGCCACCAATGTCAGCTTCTCCGGCAGGTACCAAATAACCGGATTAATGCTCAGTGTCAAGCTTTTTTTGAAGAGTATGAACAAAACGGAAAGTAAGCAAGAAACGAGAGGGAATGAAATTACCGCAGTTTCATTTGGCTATCTGGGCATAATGAATCCGGGTCATATGTTCGATGCGAACCTTGCCGTCTACCTTATATTTCGCGTATATTCGTTGAAGTTCGGCAACCATGGGAAGCGAGTTTGGATCGCCCAGGTTTGGCACATACGACGAAGACAAAAGCCTGCCTTCCAGTCCTTCGTAATCAAAATCCTGATGATTTGGGAAAGTGGCCGTCTCATAGAATTCCGGGGCAAAGAACTCCTTGAGTTTGTCGTCGTTGACGTTCCTGTGATCCACAAGAATGTATTCAGGCGCGTAGTCCTGCAGGAGCTTTTCGTAAGCAGCGAGAAACGGGGACGAAGTGATTAGCCTTTCATTCCATATGAGGGCAATCCAGCCGCCCTGTCTTAAGATCCGGAGAAATTCACTCTTGGTCTTTTTTCGATTAAACCAATGAAAAGCCTGTCCTGCAGTAATCAGGTCAACGGATTGGTCAGGCAATGTTGTCGACTCTGCAGATCCATCAATGCTCGTAAAGCGATCGTATCTTCGCAAAAGATCTTCCCCGGCTTCGCGCATTTCGCGATTTGGTTCTACGCCAAATACTGCGTAGCCATTGTCCAGCAATGGCCTGGTCAGGATTCCCGTCCCGGATCCGATATCCGCAATGATTGAGCTCTGAGTGAGCTGGCATTTATTACGCAGCAAATTTATGAGTTCCGCAGGATAGCCGGGTCGATATTTTATGTAATTTTCAACTCGGTCTGAAAATCGTTGTGTTGGATCTCTTGGCATTGTCAAACAATTCTGTTGTGTGTTCAACTGTTCGTCGCAAATCTTGAATATTTTCTCACGAGATTGTGACTCAAATCAATCCCGAATGAGACTGATTGAAGGCGGCGATCACTGTAATGATGATCGCAATCCAAATCGATGCATAAATGGGAACGAACTTCTGCCGCTTGTGCAGCATTTCCGGAAATTCAATCTCTTTGCCTTGAAACTTACCGCGCGGTTTGCTGGGAAAGAAAAACGTCTTATACGTTTCGATGGTTGCCACCGTATAGCCCAGTCCACAGGCGGCAATATATAGATAATTATCCGTAAATGACGCGGCGAGTGTCGCGTAAATGGCTGAGATCGCCGGGCTGCGAAAGAATTTTAAGATCTCAAAGCCCTCGATCGGGCCGTCCTTCCACGCACCACCAAACGCCGAGATCCAGCCACCCACACTGCCGATCGTAACGATTACGACCCAGGACGGAATGTTCGCCCCCGAGTTTTGTATATTCGCTACCGCTGCAAGGGCCGCCGCAACAATTACCAAATATGCGAAACCAAGCAGAAGCCTTTTGCCCTTGCTTTCCACAACTCTTCCGAAAACATGGAATTGCATCGGTATGAAGTACTTGGATTGGTCTTCCGTTCGCAAGAATGTCTTATAGAACTCCAACATTGCCCGTTCAATGGCGTAGGTGAGCCCGAAGAGGATAATCATATTGGGCGCGCGGCTCACATCAAATCCGATAATCACCCAGGCCACAGTTGCAATGATTCCGCTCAACATGATGCTGCGGAAATATTTTGCATAAGTGAAGCCCTCGTGGGGAGAATCCTTATACATCCCCCATGTGGCCGAATGCGCCCCGGCGAGCAATCCTATCACGAGTGCAATCAATCCGTTCATTCGTTTCGTATACCTCCTTTTCCAATTTTGCTTGATGGGTTAAAACCCGAAATCTGGTTTTTTCATAAATCCACGAGCTAAGGCTCGTGGCAATTTGCCCGCTCACAGTATCGGCAAAATAAGAGTCCGTCAATCAACATTAACGAATCAACTTTTTGTGATTTAGAGGATTCTAATTTGGCCTGGATTAATATAGATCTCTCCTGCGAGACGCAATGTCAAACTAAACCCAAATCCATCCTCCCGATTTGAAGTGAGAGTCTATTGCCACGAGCTTCAGCCTCTGACAGAACTGTAAGCCGCTTCTATCAACTCCACATCTCTCCTGGCTTTCCGGAGATCGAACTGTGGATCTTCCCCTGTTCTCATGGAATGAAAGAAATCCCGAAACATGCCATGGAATCCCTTAATGTCCTTAAATCCCGGCAAATACAACCGGTTGTGCCTTCCCCGAACGAAGGCAAATAGCCCGTTCGTCTCAAAGGTGATAGAGCCTTCGCGGCCGAAGATCTGTGAAATCCTGAGGCCCTTGAACACGGCCGGAACCTCCCAGGAATAGAGCAGCGTTGCCACGGCTCCCTCCTCATAGTCCACAGTCACGAGCATGCTTCTCTCAACGTCCCCTTTGGGTGAGGGCTTTAGTCCACCGGCACTTTTGGGCGTCAATCCCAAATTCGACAGAAAATTGATCAAGTGGATGCCGCCTTCAAACAGGGAACCGCCGCCGGCAAGATCAGCCTTATCGCGCCAGTCTCCCGTTTTCTGCAACTTGGTCGCATTCACATGAAGGAACAGAACGTCGCCGATCATGTCAGATCGCAGAATCTCACGCAATCTGAATGCCAGGGGTTTATAGTAGTAGTTCTCCGCTACGAAAACATTACCCCCGGTTTCCTGCCGCGCTTGCTCAACGGCATCAAAATCTAAGGAACGCAAGAACGGCGGCTTTTCGACGATGACGTGCTTGCCGGCCTGCAGGGCAGCCAGGGTAAGATCGAGATGATGTGATGGCGGTGTAGCAACAAGAACAACGTCAATATCTGGCGATTGAATCGCGCCCTCGTAAGATCCAAATGAACCGCCGCCATTGTATTTGGCGCTAAATCGCACTGATTTCTCTTCATCCCGGCTGGCGTAGAACAGTCTAACCTCGCTTTTGAAGGACCGCAATGACTTGCTATGTGTGCTCGTAATATCGCCGCAACCTAAAAAAGCGACATGAATTGGCCGGTCTTTGGAGATCGTCTTCATCAGATTTCCGGTCTACCCATTCTCAGCAAGATGCTTTCCCACTCGTAACGCGTTGGCGGATATGGTCAGGCTGGGATTGAGACCCGCCGAAGTCGGCATGAAGCTGCCATCAACGACGTGGAGATTGCCGATGCCGCGAAAGTTGCAGAATTGATCCAGCACCGACGTCTACGGATCGGTCCCCATTCTTACCGTCCCGACGGCGTGTGAAAAAGTGCGAATATTGTGAACATAATGAGAGAAAGCGCCCGCCTTTCGTAAGATTTTCTTAGCCTTTGATTTCAAAGCCCCGATCGCTCCTAAATCCCTGGAGGTGTAACGATGAGTGATTAGCAGCTCATGCAGGCCGAATTTATCTTTGTTGTCCCAATTGATGGAAAGATGATTACGTAATAGAGGCAGGTCTTCCGCGATTACGAGCAGGCCGGTAAGAAGACCCACAGCCGGACTCAACAGCTTTCCCAGAGGCCCTGGCAGCTCGTTCTTGACCAGGCCGGCCGGCGGCGTCTGCACCTGCTGCATGCTGCCCAACTTTCCCTGAGGATTCTCTACCGAAGGGTGACCAAAATAATAATCGTGAATGCCCAACTGCTTGTGAAAAGTGTTTTCCTTATCCGCCCGGCCCGGGAATATACCGAAGACGATGGCGTTCACGTGCCGCATCAAGAAGCGGCCAATATTCCTGCCGCCGGGATTGAACCGGTCTAACCTGGAAGCCAGCAGAAGATGCGGCGAGGCCAAGGCTCCGGCCGAGAGAATGACAATTCTTGCTCTGAATCGCTTCGACTCATGGCTATTCCTCAGGCAGCATTCAACTGACGAAACCCGGGAATTTTCGGTATGAATTCGTGTCACCACCGTATTAGGAAGCAGTTTCAAGCCTCTTTTGATCAGATCCGGAAGAACGGTCGTGGCGAGGTCATTTTTGGCTTCCACGGCACAGGCAAAGGTATCACAGGTGGTGCAAGCAACACAGGCGCTGCGGTGCCCGTTGTCAGAATAATTGAT
>JAUXJX010000447.1 GCA_030624545.1 Bacteroidota bacterium
AGGGGACAATCCTTTGCGATCGAACCAACCGCCGCTCACCAGATAATTGCCATTCCCTACGTATTGAATCACATACAGTGAATTGTTGGTTCTCACGTATAGCCGATCACCTGTCCGAATATCGACCTTGCGAATCTGCATCAGATGTTGCGCTTGTTCAGCGAGTAAAGTGAGGTTGTGTCCAAAAACGTCCATCTGGTTCAATCTTGGTTGTGGTCTGATTACGATCTTAAATAATTTAAGAAATTCAAAAGACAAAACTCAAGTATTTATTCATCTAACCTGTATTATTCACAAAAATCTCTCGCAAGGATGCTAAGGCGCTAAGAATATTAAAGATATAAAAAAACATTTCAAATTCGATTTCTAAAAGACTGATAGATTATAAGTTCACATTTTTTGTTAACTTGTTATTCTTAATCCTTTGCGTTCTTCGCGGCTTTGCGTGAGTGAATTATTCAAGCTAACTACTTAATCTACAAAGTTTCACGCGTTCTGTTGCATAATTGTTTCATGGATCGAGAGTGCAAAGGATTAAAAATAAAAAATAATCAGATTTTCCTTTCTACCCAGAGATATGCGCTGCCGGCCAGAAAAAGCAGAAAAAACCAAATTGGAGGAATTGTTTTGGGGGTCTGGTCGGTCCTTTTCTCCACTGATATTTCGGGGGGATTCATCCCAAACCGATACTTTGTCGCCAATATCTTTTGAGCCTGCCGGCGAGTCTTCCAGGCATGCCTCGCATACGCATAAAACCATTCACCCTTGCCGGTTAGACCCGATACCTGATACCAACCCTTCTCTCCGGGCCAAAAAGTGCCCGACCATCGATTTGGCTCCATTGGATCTTGCCTTAAGTAAATGGGATCGCTTTCCCCGGTCTCGGATTCCACCCGGCCAACGGGATGGACATCCGCAGTCCACAAGCTCAACTCAACAGGCTCATCAACAAAAATGGAACCGGTGGCTGGAATCTGCCATCTGTCTTCTCTCTCTTCGCTGCGAGCCAATTGCGAAATCAAACCGGACCAATAAGCATGATAATCTTCATTATCGCCTTGCAAAATCCACCGGTAACTATCGCGAATCAAACTCATTCCAATCAACCCATCTCCCCGATGATAAGCGCCGGCAAGAATCCGATCCATATCGTCCTTTACAATGGGCATGAGGCCAAAGGTGGGTTCGATCTCCAGAGGCTCGAATGGAATTGGTGACAACCTCTCGCTCCTACTGCTGGTCAACGTTGGTTTTACAAACCGGAGATCCAGATCCTCAAACCGACGGAAGCTGAAGCTGAAAAAGCCGCGATTACGGTCATTCCCTGCCGGCTCGAACGCATCTGCTCTGAAAAGGACACCAAGTCCGTCTTCGACAGCCGAGAGTAGCTGCCCTCTCTCCAATGGACTGAATCTGTCAAACGTGGATTTATCGATAACCAACAGGTCGAAGGAGTCCATGATTTGTTTGCCTAACCGATGGAGATCGATTTGGGCTAGATTTAGAAAATCAAACCGATATCGATCTTTGCTGATGGCAGAGCGAAGTGCGACGGCATTCCCCTGCCCTGCGAGCCAGTTCTTTAAATATTTGGTCTCAAATTGAGGTGAGTGTTCCAAGACAATGATTTTGACGGGATCAGCCTCCCTGACGTCGACAGCAAGCCTCTCATCGATGAGGTGTTCCCCATCCGGTGAAGAGAGGAAAATTCTGTAGAAGTACCTTCCGGTTTCACGCGGGTTGGCTTGAAGCTGAAATTGCGCGACACCCTCCGCGAAATCCAGTTCAGTGGAGTCGACAATGCCGCCCGGTCCTTCCAGGCGAAGCCAGTTGCTTTTCGCCTCTAACCCAACCACGGAACCGTGAATCCGCAGCTTCTCGCCAAGAATTACTTTTCGAGGCCATTGAATCTGGTCGATTCCTGGTGACAATCGAGAAAAATGTGGGAAAATTGCGACTCCCTTCAATTCGTGCCAATCATAATCCGGCAGTCCATGCCCCGCTACGTGCAGCGTTCGAACTTCCGGAAAATGACGACCGAGGTAGGCGGCGTCGGGAATTCCCATGACTTCATGACGGACATTTTTCCATTCTTCGGCTTCGCCCGCGGAGAACAGGTAATTCCAACTGACGGAATCCGAAAGCGCATTGACCTCCGCCACCGCAGCGCCAGGCGTCACCAAGAGCGCCTCAGAATTTGGCAGGACTGTCAGAACTTCAGGTCGGAGCAGGAGAAGCATGAGACTGATGACAGATACTGCGCTCATGACCAAGCGGAGGGCCAGTCTTTTTTTGCGGCCCCCGCGAAACAGCAAAATGAAAATGGCTACTATCAGAACCGCGCAGATAGCAATTGCCAATAGCGCCATGCCTGACTCCGCCGAGAAGGTAAATGGGTCAAGCCGCATTACCTGGACTCCAATTTCCTGAAATAGAGCTTAGCCACTTCCGAGTTTCTTGACGTGATCCTGGAAGGAACCGGGGCTGCTTTGGGCAGGAGATTCCAAATAGTCCTCTCCACCGTGAACACGCAGTCCTCACAAATACCACTTTCTTGATTTATAGATTTGATGATTTCACGCAGATCCTGCAACGCATAAATATAGACCCCGGGTGTTTCCATCGCTTGCGCCGCCAACTCCTGTCCCGCTTTTTCAAGTATTACCAGGGACTCCGAAGGAAGATTTGTCATGCCCCTTCGAACTCCTGCCAGAATCCGCAGAGACTTCCGCATATTTGGAAAGGATTCAATTTTGTCGATTGTTCTCTGTTCGCCGAGATCGCTAATTTCGGCGAGATCTCCTGAAAATCGCTTTTTGTCCGGTTCCAGCGGCGGTGGTTCGAAGCCAACGCGCTGCACAAAGGCTCGCGATCTTTGCTGGACTTTTTTCAAAAGGACAAGAGCACGGTACTCAAAGGGCAGCGCTTCCTTCGGCAGATGGGTCCGCAACTTCAATTCTGCATCCCACATCTCGGCCAGGGCGGCTTTCAACTGCGTCTTAGTGGACTCGGGAAAAAGCGTCGCATTCTCCGCCGAATCATGCTCATGCCTGAATTCTTCCAGGACGTCTTGCTCTTCCTGCGCAT
>JAUXJX010000029.1 GCA_030624545.1 Bacteroidota bacterium
ATCTGATGTAGAATGATGACGCGAGTCTTGCGCCTCAAAAAACTTGTCAAAGATCTTAAATTTGTCTTTGTCAGAAATTCCGATGCCATCGTCCACGACATGGATTGTCATTCTATCTTCGGTGTGATCGCAACGGATTTCAATGCGGCCATTGTCCGGGGTATATTTGACGGCATTTTCGATCAATTCCCGCACAGCCCTCTGCAACTTAAGTCGGTCCCCTTCCCACTGACCATTTTCCTTTGGAAAATGGAGCGACAATTGCAATGAACGCTTCTTTGCAATTTCCTCAAATTCTTGCATGAGCTCTTCTAAGAAATCTTCAACTTGAAATGGCTCGATATTCAGTTTTGCATTCAATTCAGCCTCAAAAAAGCTCGAATGCATGTCATCTACAATGCGTTTGAGTCTACATGCGCTATCAGAAATCACCGAAAGAAATTGTCGATTATCTTCGGGAGACAGTTCACCCTCTTGCTCGAGCATGAGTTCGGCGAATGTAAGAATGTTGGAAACGGGGGTTCGGAGCTCATGACCGGTTATGTCAATAAATTTGTCCTTTG
Source organism: Bacteroidota bacterium (assembly GCA_030624545.1). Classification (GTDB taxonomy): domain Bacteria; phylum Zhuqueibacterota; class JdFR-76; order JdFR-76; family DREG01; genus JAUXJX01. The sequence continues at coordinate 564 of JAUXJX010000029.1, forward strand.
TCTTCTCCAATTCTTCAAGCTGTTTGTTGACGGTTCGCAGCCGCCGCACCTCATCACTGAGTTCCCTATTCTTGAGAACCCTCTCGATGGTTAGCGAGAGCTGATCGAAGTCAAGAGGTTTAATTACGAAATCGTCCGCCCCGTTTTTCATGGCTTTCACAGCGAGTTCGATGGTGCCAAAACCGGTCATCATAACAACGGCAGTGTGCGGTTTGGATTCTCGAATCTGCTCGATCAACTGCATGCCATCTATGTCAGGCATGCTGTAGTCCGTTAAAACCAGGTCATAATCGTTATGAATCAGGGAGTTTAATGATTCCTGTCCGTTTTCAACAAGGTCTACTTCGTAACCCAACCTGGTGAGGTAGCGATCGCAGATAAGACGAATCGGCTCTTCATCGTCTGCAACTAAAATACGAACTTTTTGATCTTGCATGGGTGACTTTCCCCCTTATGGTTATAGTCTTGCTGCCAATTCTTCCAGAAGACTTATGATCTTTGCCGCTTCCAGTGGTTTCGCCATCACAACATCCGCCCCACTCTGCACCAATTTTCTGCGCAGCGATTCATCATAGTAACCGGTAACGGCAAGGACCAGAATGTCCCTGGTCGCCTCTCCGGATTTAATCTTGCGACAGAGTTCATCTCCTCGCAGTCCCGGCATGTATACATCCAGTATTATAATATCGGGTCGATCTGCAACTATTTTGAGGTCTGCGTCATATCCATTTGAGGCGGTATCCACATGTATCTCTTTGTCAAATTTTTTCGAGGCCCTCTGAAGAAATCGCACAACGAGCGGATCGTCGTCTGCGATGAGTATCTTAAGATGCCGAGAGGCCAATTTGTCCTGACCCAGCTCTTTGGGCTCACGTGGCTGCTTTGTTTTTTCCCTCACATTAAGCATGAGAATTATTCCTCCCCTCCTTCAGGAGCGTTATGATTCGGACATGGCCCAATCCGAATAAAGGATTGGCCCGATGCGAGGATTCAATCTGCGTCATGCCAACCTATCCATTTTCTAATAACGGGCTTCTCAGGCCCACGCTCATTCCGGATAGTGTTTTTCCAGACAGTCCGGGCAAACGCTATGGCTAAAGACCGCGTCCGAATGTTCATGCACAAATATCTCCACCGATTGCCAATAACCCTCATCGTCTCGAACATTCTTGCAGTGTGAGCAAATAGGCAGGAAACCCTTTAACATCTTCACCTGAGACAGCGCCTCTTCCAAGTCATCAATCTTTTCAGCGAGCCTATGCTCCAATTCAAGAATCCGTCTTGCCGACAGAAGCCGGGAACGGAGCTCAACTTGTTGGTAAGGTTTCACAATGTAGTCATCCGCCCCTGCCTCCAGGCCCGCTGAAATATCCTCCTTACGATCCTTAGCTGTTAACATAATAATATAAATATAGTGGGAGTTCAAGTTATTTCTAACTCGGCGGCAGACCTCGAGGCCATCAACTTCAGGCATCATCCAATCCAGCAGAGCGATTCGGATGGAATCCTGCTTTTCCGGTTCGGCAAGGGCGGCAGCGCCGTTGTCTACTGAGATAACCTCGTAACCCCATTTCTCAAGGTTTTTCTCGAGGATTCTGCGAGACACAAAATCATCCTCCGCCGCGAGGATCGTCAGATTTTGTTTCGTGAGAGGTTTATCTCCAGACAAACCGAATCTCCACCCTAATTTCTACGAAATGAACAAGACTAGTGGATTCCTAAAAGCACGGGCAACCAGTTTCTGAAACACGACTACTCTAAGGTTCTATGGCCTCATTCTGAGCAACGGGACTAGCGGGCTGTATCAGCAAAAGCCGAAAAATGATTTCATCGCAACTGTCCGACAAACTTATCGGCATGACTGGGCCATTTCTCCATCAATCCGCCCAGTGTGAAGTCGATTCAGGTTTGAAGGTGAACAGCCAAGGTGAATCAACATAATTTTGACTGCGAATGCAAGGCATATTTGTTTAGGGTCGTATGCAGCCCTATCTTTGGGAAGAAACGCTGCTCAGGAATTCAAGAAGCGCTCGTCTCCCTCTCGCACCGTGAAGCCGATTTGGTCAAAGTACTCCAAAATGGAGATTGCAAATTTTCTGCTCGCGCGGATCAGGTCGCGCAGATCTGCGGCGGTTATGCTGCCCTTTTTTTCAATCCAATTGCGGACCATTTCCTGAATTTCTTTCAAGGTGGTCCTCGGGTAAATCAATCCGTTTTGCAGCACAATCCACTCATTTTGGCTTTTGCCGTAATTGATCAGTAGATCTACTTTGGCCTTTTCCAGGTTCAGTGTGGAATAGAGTTCTTTCAGGGTGGGCGGAGAGTAGGGTTCTGCCCTCAGCATACTCAAGATCCTGTCATAAATGTTTTGCTGCTCAGAAGTTAGACCCGCATTGAAGCTGGCTAGTGCGATCAGGTCTCCCTTCAGTTTCAATTTCCCTTCTCTCGACAAATCTTCCAGAATCGTGTCTATTGTGACTGCTTCGGTGGTCTTCATAAACTTACTGCTCAATTCGGCCCTGCCTATGCCGGAAAGGTGCGGATTGTCCTTATGAAATTCTTCAAGATCTCCCAGAATCATTTTTCTTGTCCGGTCAACTTCCGATTTCGCTGCAAAAAGGAATTGGTCTCCTGATTTGATCCGCGAAACCAACTCTTGCCTCTCTAAATCCGCAAGATGATTTTGAAGCAGGCTCTCAGCGATGCCTATGGAGCGCACAAGGTCGCCGGCAGGCTTGGCCCCGTAACTGTTCTGCAGGCAATCCAGAATGACCGCGCCCAGGTCAGGAGATTCCATTTTTTCGAAATGATGCAGAACCGATTTGTCTAACCTTTTGTGGCGTTGAAGAGGACGATTGTCGAGGACGATTCCGCCGCCAATTGTAATTCCAGGTGAATAGTTTCGGATAACAAATCGGTCCCTGCGATTGGCGGCGATCGGCCTTTCGAGAATCAGCTGCACTAACCCCGCTTCACCGGGCAGAAGTTCCTCACGATCGATGTGACGAACTCTGGCGAGAATTTCGCTCGTCCCAATGTGCAGGCGAACGCGGGACTGCTCTTTCAATTTCCATGGCGAAGCAGGCAGAAGCTGCAGCCTCACATCGATCCGCGTGGTAGCCTGACCGCAATCCGGCGTGCACAGAACATCTCCCCGCTTAATCATGTCCTTGTGGACGCCCTGCAAATTAATCGCCCCCCGATCGCCGATAGAGATGCAATCGGACTCATGCCCATGTCTTTGCAGCCCCCTCACCTTATATCCCTTATTGGCGGGAAGGAGCTCGACATCATCTCCGGCATGCAACTCGCCGGAATTCACGGAGCCGGTTGTTACGGTGCCAAAGCCACGTATGGTGAAAGACCGGTCGACTGGCATCCAAAAATAGCCGCGGTTTTCACGCTTGGTTGGCTCCTCAACCATCAGATCAATTTGCCTCCGCAGTTCTTCCATGCCTTCTTCATTGATCGCAGAGAATGTTACCAACGGCGCTTCTTTAAGAAACGTTCCTTTTGCGAGTTCCCGAACATCCTCTTTGATCAGCTCGAGCCAATCCGGCTCAACGAGATCAATCTTGTTGATTACAATGATGCCGCGCTGGACTCCCAGCAAATTCAAAATGTCGAGATGTTCCCGGGTTTGGGGCATCACACCGTCGTCAGCGGCGACAACCAAAAGAACAAAATCGATGCTCGTCACCCCGGCAACCATATTCTTTATGAAGCGCTCGTGCCCGGGAACGTCCACAAACGCCACTAGATCGTTGTAAAAGGCGTAGCCCAGGTCTATGGTCATTCCCCTGTCTTTTTCTTCCTGAAGCCGATCCGGGTCGGTGCCGGTTAGGGCTCTTACGATTGCGCTCTTGCCGTGGTCGATATGTCCGGACGTGCCTATGATGATGTGTCGTTGGGGCTGATTCATTTTACGATACGGTGCAAAGGGCTTCTATTTTCTCCGCGACAATTTCCAACTCATCATCTCGTATGGTTCTCAAATTGAGAAAATTCTTACCGTCGCGGACATATCCCACAACCGGAATATCACCGGCGCGCAAACACTGGGCTATTCTCTCCGCAGAATATGCCTCCGATTCAATGGCTAATACCGTGCTCGGGATCTCCACTAATGGCAGAGCCCCACTGCCGATCTGCGAAGTGCCCTCTTCAAGACGGAGTCGAATTTTTGAACTTGGATGCTCTTTCACCATACCTAACAATTTCTCCCCCCTGCTCTTCTGATCTGCAATTGGCTCCAACAACATTCGGAAAACCGGAATTTTCAATAAAGCCGGCTGAGGATTCAGGTACATCTTGAGGATGGCTTCCAGCGCCGCCAGGATTAGCTTGTCGGTTCGCAAAGCCCGCATGAGCGGATTGCGGCGGATCGCATCGACGTAAGTCTTTCGCCCTACGATTAACCCGCTCTGTGGGCCTCCCAGCACTTTGTCGCCGCTGAAGGTGACAACGTCTACGCCGGTTCGAACGACTTCCGGAACGATTGGCTCGTGGGGCAAGCCAAATCTGACAAGATCGAGAAACACCCCGCCGCCGAGATCATAAATGAGCGGAATATTCTTTGAGTGTGCCAATTTGACGAGCTCTTCCAGCGGAGCCTCTTGCGTAAATCCCAAAATTCGAAAATTGGAGGAATGGGCGACCAAGATCGCCCCCGTATTCTCATTAACGGCTCTCTCGTAATCACGAAAATGGGTCTTGTTTGTGGTGCCAATTTCTCGCATAATGGCGCCGCTCTGTTTCATCACGTCGGGAAGCCTGAACGAGCCCCCGATCTCAATCAACTGGCCCCGTGAGATGATTACTTCTTTTTCTCGTGCCAGCGTGTTGAGGGCGATTAGAACGGCTGCGGCATTGTTATTGACAACGGCAGAACGCTCCGCACCGCTCAGAAAGCAGAGCAATTCATCAATATGGCTCAGCCGCTCTCCGCGTTTGCCGGACTGCAGATCTAATTCAAGATTGCAGTAATTCTCAACCGCCCGTGTAATTTGATCCAGCGCTTCCGGCGGCAGAGGCGCCCGGCCCAAGCCAGTATGCAGAATGACGCCCGTTCCATTTACGGCGCGACGCAGACTCGGCGAAAGTAAATTCTCGATCTTGTCGACGGTGTTACGGACCGCATTTTTTAGAAGCTCATCGCGGCCGGTCTTTGAGGATTTCCTTTTTTGATTCTGAATTTGACCACGGAGCTCCGCTAAAGATTCGCGCGCGCAATAAGTGACAAATTCAGGGCTCAGCTTCTCGATATAGACCTGAACCAAGCCTGAGCCTAGCACTGCATCTACCGAAGGCAAAGCAGAAAGAGGATTGTCTGATTTTGATGGTTTGGGCATCAGGAGATCCTTGGAAGCGGTTTATTCGGATCTGACTCCGAAAGAGCAGATTGCCGAGAAGGGACGGTCTCTGCGCTCATGGGTTATCTTGACTTTCCGGCACTGTCGGTGCGGATTGAATATGATTCGGAGCAGAGGAGGAACCGTTTAATTTCGATCTCGAGCGAAATATGCTGATAAGCCCGATTGCAATGAGAGCCAAACCCATGAAAACCTCAAGCGAATTGCTGGATGAGTCGGCATACAGGACGAAGAGGCTAAACAAGATGACCACAGCGGCGGGAAAGATGGCCCATTGCAGTTGTTTCTTTTCGTCCCTCACCAGGTACAAATAGAGAAATGTGAGGCCAATGCCAAAAAGAAAAAGAAATGTGTAAACACCTTCCCTTAAATAAAAAAGCATGTCAAAAACTTGGATAGTAGCCAGGACGAAGAGAACCCCACCCGGAACTACCGCCCACCATTTTCGGTTGTCGTGGATGTAGATCGCCAGAAAACTCAGACCGCTGCCAAAAAGAAAATAGATGGTTTTGTAATCAGCGCGCAAGATATCGAATTCATTCAGTAGCAGCCCAACACCCCAAAATAGCCCAAGCAGACCGATGAGGAGAACGGCTTGATTCTTAGACTTGATATAGTAGAATGCGACGCAAAATATACCGACGGCGACAAACAGCAGTCCCAGAACCAGTCCTTGTGTAACCGCAAAAATGTTCAAATTTTGAATAAGAGCCAGCAGTCCAATTGCGATGGCTAACATTCCGATGAGAGCGCGACGATCCAAGTCAGGCCTATAAGCTTAAAGTAAATGTACAATAAAATTTGAATTCTAAGGTATGAAAATCGTCTGCAAAATTCAAGCTCACAGATCGGATCGGTATTTTGACCACATTAACCGCGCATCCCGAGTAGCCACCTTCAGGTGGCGTATCGAGGGGAGCATCCCGAGTAGCCGCCTTCTGGCGGCGTAGCAGGGGTCGAGGGATCACAATTTCCCTGCAACCACAATGGTTTTCTTTACCTGCTTGATGACGCCCATGCGCTGGTTAAGGGCTTCCAAGAACATGATGTACACTCCCAGGGAGGCCCGCTCTCCATCGTTTTTGCGACCATCCCAAATCACCTCTCGGTGGCTGCCGGAGGGTGCGGCGTTGAGCAAATCCCTAATCTCACGCCCCATCACGTCGAAAATCTTTAGCGAGACAAACGCTGTGGTTAGCGGCAAATCATATTGAATGATGGTTACGTCTTCGTTGCCATCGCCGTCCGGCGAAAAGGGATTGGGCGAAGCCGAAAGAACGGCATCACTCGGCAGAACAGCCACAAAAACGGAATTACCTTCGCCAGGTGTGGAGCCGAACGGCGAAGCGCTGGAAGCCCAATTGCTGGAATCCTGGCTGGTGAAATCAGGATTTATACGCTCCAGGGACACTCCAGTATCTCCGCCCCAACCGGCCGAGTAAAACAGTTCGTCGATGACTGTATTCGCATAGTCGATCAATTGCACATGCTCTTCGTCATTGTTCAAAGAGGGAAAGGCGGCTGGAACAAGAAGAGTGACGGCAGGGTTCACTGGTAATGTAGAGTCTCCCGCCACAACCAAATACCGGCCAGGGTCTATGATCGTATTGCCTTCGGAAATTAGGAATTCCTTTCCGGTCAGTACCTCAACCAGTTTCCAATCCTGAATCTGCACTTGATCTGTTGAACGACTGAACAGCTCCAGCCATTCCGGTTCATCTCCAGAGGGGCGATACATAATTTCGTTGATCACAATGCTGCGCTGGGGATAGCCGACTTTCAACAAATTCCTGTTAAAGTTGTTGTTCGGGTCCTGATCCTCAGCAGTCCAAATCGTTATCGATAACTCGAAAAAACCGGATTGGAAAATGGGAAGTTGAAATGTAATTTCTGTAGTGTCTCCGGCTGCCAGATTTTGATCAGATAATTGTTCGGCGTAAATTGTCTCTCCCTCTTGCGCTATGGAATCCAGGTTTGAATCGACAAAAACCACTATTTCAATTTGTTCAACGGATTCGAGGCCTTCGTTGGAAATGGTCAATTGGATCTCTGCCGGCTCCCCACATGGCGCGGGATTTGGCATTATCTTGACCTTCGAAATGGCCAGATCTTTGCGCAGAGGGCTTACGCTATTCATGCCGCCGGGGGTGCCGAGCTGACTCCTGCTGTCTGCCCAATTGCTTGGGTCATTCCCGCCTCTCAAGTCGATTTTTTCATCCGAGTGGCCTGGAGAATTCCCAATCGAATATTCATAACTTTCGACGATTTGTCCACTGGAGTCGCGCAGCGTCACTGTCTTTGGTGAGGAGTTGGTCCAGCCATTCCGGCCGAAGGTTGCTCCGGAAATTGTGAAGAGGACCGCGCTTTCCGGAATCAATTCGTCGTAGGAATTTGAGTTGTCCATATAGCCGGAATCCAGGATGAGACCAAAGGCGCCCGGCGGCAGCATCAAGCCCTCGCCGGCGTCGACAATCTCGTCGAAACTGGCTTCATCACCGATGCTCCATCCGGTAAGATCGATTGAATCGGTTTCCGACAGGTTGTAGATTTCCACGAATTCATGATAGGCCTCTGATCCTATCGGATCGAACATAATTTCTGAGAGCACGATGTGCGAAGAAGATTGCATTCTAATGGAGGCCGGCTCTGGGAAAGTGAGTTGGCCGAAACTCAGAATCGCCATGGTGGAGAGAGTAATTATTTTACCAAGGACCGGAAACAAAATATTCCCCAAAAATCAGCATGAATTATTCATCACTGAACAACACCTGCCTGCCTGGCACGGTGTGGCAAATTCGCTTTTAGTGGGTTCACCCTTCGACTCCGCTCAGGGTGGACCATCCAAATCTCTATTTCCATGATATACAGCTCATTGAGTTTAAAATAATTATGTCGAGTCACAAATCCATAATTCTAAGATAACAAAGAGCGTCCATCCTGAGCGGAGTCGAAGGGTGGATGCTATAGGATTCATTCTACAACAACCTGGCAGGCGGGTGTTTGTGAATAGATCAGCCATGGACCTGTTGAAAGTTCTCGTGCCCTACAACATCCCCCGCCGCCGCCTAAGAGTCCATTCGATGGCCAAGAATAAAATAGGAATGATAAGTGACCACCACTCGCTCCACAGGTTTATCTCGCTATTCTTCACCCTCATTCTGCCTTCACCTTGCAGTTTTTCAGGAAGCTGATCGATGGTTTCGGGGGTAAAGTAGGTTCCTCCACTCACTTGCGCTATTCTTTGCAGGAGAGGCTCATTCATGCGCGTTTGCTGAAATTCCAGCTCAAATTCTCCCGCGGAGAACTTGCCGCTGTCCGCGCCAAAGAACTGGTCCGCGCGGCTGGCCTCTCCCCGGAATTCGTAGTCCCCGCCCTGAAATATTCGGAATTGGGTCTCATACTTGCCGCTGCCGACGGATTCCATGACATAATCCTTCTGCTCCCCTGCGTGGCTGACGGACAGCCTCACCACCGCCCCCTCTACCGGCTGGTAGTCCTGTGTGTAAACCTGGGCCTGCGCATAAACCTGCTCCCCACTTCTATAGACGAGCTTGTCAGTGGCAATTTTTACCTGCTTTACTTCTTCGCGGGTAATGAGCCACCGGACCGATTTCTGCAGAAAATTGAGCAGCAATTCGTTTGATTTGCCTACGCCCCACATCATGAGATCCCAGCGCCATAAACCGTAACCCAGAAAAGCAAGGGTTTTCTGTTCCCCGAGCTGGCGAGAGACTAGTATGGGCTTGCGAGACTCACTTGTGGGCGGCAACTTCGACAAAGCCGGCTCGACCTGAAGCAGCACTTCCCCGTCGGGAAAGATTTCAACGTTATTCATAAATGTCAGGATGGGCGGGAGATTGTTCCACATGCGCCGGTTTTCACCCCGGTTTTCAGAAATCAGTACGATGGAACTGTTTTCACCGAAGATCGTCGGATCGACAACAACTTCTCTTGTGGATCTTGGCGGAGTGCGAAGCTCGAAGGGCAGTAGATCCGAATAAATCCTGAGCGCGGCCAGATCCACGTTCGGGGTCTGAATGAAGAACAAAGGCTTTTTCTGTCTTACAAGATTTTCTTCAAGGTAATTCACCAATTCGATGGAGACCGGCCAGCGAGGAAAGCCAAGAAAGATCATCAACTGAAAGTCCTCCCGCAAAATTGACTGCTGACTTTCGTTTGAATAGAAACCCCCACCTTTATTCTGGACCAGGGAAGCCAACCGAATATTCTCATCCGTTTCGAATGCCTTTTGTATGAATTTGAAATCCAGGCTTGGCTCGCCTGCCAGGAGCAGAATCCTGATCATGCTTTCCAAAACATTTAAAAACAATCTTCGGAAATAATTGAGAGAGTTAAATACTTCATGCATCGCCGGAAATACGACATTGTA
>JAUXJX010000027.1 GCA_030624545.1 Bacteroidota bacterium
AACTCAAGGAGAAATTTTGGAAAGGCCATGCCAGAAAGATAAACTGACTCCATTTTAAACTGAGGTAAAAATAAATTGATCCGGAATTTCGAATTCACCGTATCGCATAATATTTGCAGATGGATGAAAGGACGAATCGTCCTATGAGAGTGTTAGCAGCAGATATTGGAGGGACATTCACAGATGTAGCCCTGTACGAGCAGGAAACAAATCGATTACACGTTCTTAAGGTGCACTCGACGCCCAGCGATTTTTCTCTTGGTGTTATCAGCGGAATAAGGGAATTAAAGGCTGATTTAGCAAACATTGATTGTTTGATCCACGGAACGACTGTGGCGACCAATGCGATAATTGAGAGAAACGGAGCCAGGTGTGGACTGATCACTACAAAAGGGTTTAGAGACGTACTGGAGATCAGGCGGCGGGCACGCCCTCATCAGTATAGTTTGGGAGGCGAACTGATTCCCTTGATACATCGCAACATGCGATTGGAGGTGGATGAAAGAACAGAAAGCAGCGGAACGATTTTGGTCGACGTTAATGAAGAGGAAGTTCGAGCGCGGGCGGAAGAGCTATTACAACATGGGGCAGAAGCTGTCGTTGTGAGCTTTCTAAGTTCCTACGCCAATCCGCAAAACGAGGAAAAGGCGAAAGCCGTTCTAGCGAAAATTTGGCCCAACGAATTTATCGTCATCGCATCCGATCTTTCGCGAGAGTTCCGAGAGTTCGAGCGAACCAGCACGGCCGCCTGCAATGCATATGTTCAGCCCATCGTCAGCAGTTATCTGCAGTCACTCAAAACCACCTTGAAACAAGGGGGTTATTCCCACGATTTGCTCATTGTTCAATCGAACGGAGGAGTACTGTCGTCAGATCTAGCTGCGAAGTTTCCAGTGAATACATTACTCTCTGGGCCGGCCGCGGGCGTCATTGCCGCAAAATACATTGGAGAAGTTACTGGAAATAGAAACGTGATTTCGTGTGATATGGGCGGAACGAGTTTTGATGTTTCATTGATTGACGATGGACGGCCGTTATATACCAGCGAAGTGGAGATCGATTTCGGGATACCCGTGAAAGTCCCACAAAGCGATATTACTACGATCGGCGCGGGTGGAGGCAGCATAGCTTGGATTGACAGGGGCGGCATGCTTCAAGTCGGGCCTAAAAGTGCCGGGGCCGATCCGGGGCCGGCCTGCTACAAAATGGGTGGTCGGCAGCCCACCGTTACGGACGCTAATCTGATTCTGGGTAGACTAAATCCCATACTTCCCTATGGCGCCGAGGGAACATTCGAACTGGATGTAGAATCTGCGAGATCCATCATCCAGGAAAAGATCGCCGGCCCACTCGAATACGATATTTATCAGGCTGCGCTTGGCATTGTCAGGCTGTGTAATACCAATATGAGCGGGGCAATTCGCAGTGTCAGCGTCGTTCGTGGTTTTGATCCCCGAGATTTCAGTTTGGTCGCTTTCGGCGGAGCCGGACCAATGCACGTCAACGCATTACTCAAGGAAACGGGCGTCCCAAGAGCAATCATCCCATACAACCCGGGCGTCCTTTGTGCAATCGGCTGCTTGAGCGCCGACTTCCGAAGAGACTTTGTCCAGACTGTAAACAGGCCGCTGCGTGATATCGGCATAAATAGAATCAGGGATGTCTTAACTTTATACGAAGACAAGGGGAAAGGCGAACTCATCAGCTCCGAAGTTGCTTTTACTGATATTTCGAACGTTTACGAACTTGAGATGCAGTACGAAGGACAGTTGCACACGATTAAGGTTTCGTTTGATACATTGCCGATGAGTGAGGAAATCATATTAGACAAATTCGAACAAGCCTATGCGCGTCGATTTAAGAACAATATGCCGGGAATGGAAACCAGGGTCGTTAACATCAGGTGCAGCACCATCGGGATCCGTCCGAAGCTCGATTTGAGAATCGACTCTTCCAAGCACAGCCAATTGCAAAACAACGCCCTGAAATTAGTCAAGCCGGTATTCTTTGATGATGCATTTTTGGACACCCCCGTTTACGACAGGAGTAAAATTCAGACCGGCGAGACAATTACCGGTCCCGCACTCATAGAGCAGCGCGATTCGATAACGGTTCTGGAGCCGGATTCGAAAATCGAAATTGATGAATACCATAATATGATCATGGAGATAGTTTGAAGTAATGGTGAAAGTCGATCCCACAACATTGGCCGTCATCAGAGGCAGCCTGGATTCCATTTCTTTAGAAATGGATAACACACTAGCCGCCGCCGCCTTTTCTACTTCCATGGCCGAAGGCCGGGATTTCGGCAATGGAATTTTTGAAGCTGAAACGGGCGAGGTGATCACCCAGGGCTCCGAATCCCTGCCCTATTTCGTGGGCATCATGCAGTTTATCTTGCAGGACGCATTGACAAGAATCGACACCAATGGGATCCGACCCGGAGATATATTCATTACCAATGACGTATATTTCGGCGGTTCGCACCTCATGGACGTGAGATTCCTCATGCCGTTTTTTTATGACGGTAAGCTTTCAGCCTGGTTGGAGAATATCGGACATTGGGTCGATATCGGCGGCAATGTACCAGGCGGGTTTAATCCCCTGGCTACGGAGATTTTCCAGGAAGGCCTGGTCATACCGCCGATTAAATTATTCAGCGAAGGCACAGTAAACAAGGACATAGTGTCATTTATCATGGCGAATGTCAGAACAGCCAAGGAGGACTATGGCGACCTCATGGCGGCTGTTAAGACACTCCGTGTCGGTGAAGACAGGTTGAGAGCGCTTTTCCAGAAATACGGCCGGGAAGTGATGCTGGCGTCTTTTCGCGAATTGAGCATCCGATCTGAACAGCAAATGCGATCCTATATCAGGGAAATCCCTGACGGTGTTTATGAGGCAACCGATTATATGGACAACAACGGCGTGACCGATGAGCTTTTAGCGATTCAATTAAAGCTCGAAGTCAAAGATGATGAAATCAGTTTCGATTTTACCGGTACGAGTGAAGCCCAGCCGACATACGCCAACATGATCGGCACAACAACCAAAACGTGCTGTTTTGTGGCATTGAAAATGATATTTCCCGATGTCCCTATCAATGGCGGTTGTTACCGGCCATATTCTTTTAATATCCCGAAAAATTCATTTATCAATTCGGATCCGCCGCACGCAACCACCTTGAATCCCGAGATTACGGGAAGGGTTGTTGATTGCGTGATGACGGCTTTGGCCCAGGCAATCCCCGACAAGATCTATGCCTGCAATTACGCGACCAGCAATATGTTTACGATAGCCGGAAACGACCCCCTGCGGGGTAATTGGCAGGTGTTCGGTTTTTGGGGCGGGGGTCTCGGCGGCCACAACACGGGAGATGGCTTAACCCATGGATGCACCGCCTGCACAACTGCTAAAACCCAGCCTATCGAAGTTTATGAGCAGCGATTTCCGTTTCTATTTAATCGTTTGGCGATAAGAGAGCAGTCAGCCGGCGCAGGGAAATATCGTGGCGGTTTTGGGATAGAAGTGGATATAGAACTGGTGCGCGGCGATGCGTCCGCTACCCATACCGCCGATAGAGGAAAGGTAGCCCCTCCCGGTATTTTGGGAGGAAAAGCGGCGAAGAAAAACAAAGTCAGTTATATTCTCGACGGCGACGAGTTTATTCCCCCGCTGAAAACAAAGATCACCGGTGTGAAGATGACGGCCGGAGATCGGTTAGTCATCGAGTCTCCTGGCGGAGGCGGTTATGGAGACCCTTTTGAGCGTAATCCGGATCTGGTGTTGACTGATGTACTGATGGGGTACATCAGCCTTGGGTCTGCGGAGAAAGATTACGGCGTAGCAATCGTAGAACAGAATGGAAAACTATCCGTCGACAGGGAAACAACCATTAAGCTTCGAGCCGGTGAACAGGGCTGATACTCAACCGTAAAAACTCGGTCACAGAGGCGGGAGGGCAGATCCGTGAGACACTTCAGCAATGGTTAACGAGGCGACGAGCATGATGACAACGAAGCTTGCCGACGTGCTTGGGCTGGCTGGTTCTCTTTATGAGCGCCCATTGCGGCCACGGCGAATACATGGCGGCCCTAGAAAATTAAATATCCTGATAACGATCGTGTCCGCCATCCTCATGGCAGGACGCTGAAGTTACCATTTGATCGCATCACCCTGTGGCCGGCGACACCCTAGATTCAACTTGAATTCGTATTCGCGCCAGCCATTAACGTACCAATTTCCACACCGCAGACAAATACGGATCGTGTCTTTCAATGCATTATGGCCCCCCCCGAAAAATTAAGTGATTCGCCGGTAATCATAGAAGAGTCATCAGATGCCAGGAAAACGCAAGCTCTGGCGACTTCTTCAGGGCTGGCGAACCTTCCGAGCGCTGATGCGTCCAGAAATCCCTGTTCGACATCTTCGGGGGTCGTGTTCAGGGCCAGCGCTCGCTCTTCGAATACATGCTGTAATCGCGGACTATAAACGCCCCCAGGTAACAGAGCATTTGCTCGTATGCCGTAGGGTCCCGCCTCCCTCGCTATGGTCTGGGTTAATCCACGTAAACCCCATTTGGCGGCACTCAGGGCCGCCCGCAGTGGCATCCCTTCTTTGCCAGCAGTCCCGGACAGGCTAATAATGTTGCCGCTGCCTTGCTTGATCATCTGCTTGAGCACACTCTTGCAGCAGAGGTAGGGACCGGTGAGGTTAACCGCCATCACCGCATCCCAATCGGATTTTTTTAATTCCTGTAAAGGCAGCGTGGGCCCGATGTGGCCGGCACAGTTTACGAGGATATCGATTCTTCCGTACTCCTCGATAACCGTATCGACCATTTTGTCCACTTGCGCTTCGTCAGTAATATCGGCAACGACTTCCAAGCCTTCAAAGCCCTTGTTACTCAGATTTCGTCTGGCTTCGCTCAGATTGTTTGAATGCCGGCCGACCAATGCCACGTCAGCACCTTCTTCGAAAAAAGCGAGAGCAATCGCGTTCCCTATGGCCTGCGCGGCGCCGATGACAATCGCTTTTCGGTCCTTTAATTTCAATTCGGAGTCCTCTAGTTGTTCCGTATTGTCACTGCACGGGATGCTTCTTTGAACGGGATTCGGCAATCAGGCGTTCAATCCAAAATGCCTTCTCAGCTTTACGAGGTCTGCCGCGCCGATGTCCCCATACAGGCCGGTTCGACTGATGGGTGGTAGCCCCATTGCTGTCAGGTCGCACATCATCTCAGCGGTTTTCAGAGCAATAACGAGGGGGTTCAAAACGGGCACAGGCACACCATCCACGTCAATGGAAGAAATGCCCGCCAAACTGCATATAACACCCAGATTTGTCCCCACCGCGATTATCGTTTCAGCACCATCGGCGACGGCGTCTGCAACCGCTTCGGTAAACTCCGGGACTATCAGCGTGGGTTTATCAATCGCTTTCGTCATAAGGTCTTGATGCGATATGGACATGAATCTTACGGCATTGGTAATAGCGCGGTTTTCCAGCCCCAAATTAGAAATAATGCTTCCCATGAAAGGCCTCAAATAAGGCGCACCCAACGCAACCAGACCAAATTTGCGTCCGAGCAAACAGGAAAACAGCATCGCCGCTTCACTGGGGCTGATCACTGGAATGTTTACCACACACCGGGCTTGCGGAATTCCCAGATACGTGTCGAGAGTCCCGTTCACGACAACGGCATCAAATTCTTCCTTCTCTGCCTCGAGTACCCGTTCAATAATCTCGCCGCTAATCAGAAAGAGCCCATAGAGATTCGCCATCTGTGAGTGTGTCTCGGGACCTCGAATGGGCGATTTTATGGCTATTTCCGTTTCGGTTCGTTTCGCTTGCTCGAGAACCTCGCGGGAGGCACTAATGAATCTATTCGATATTTGTTCTTTTTGAATATTGATGAAGCAAATCCTTGACATTAGCTTAAACTCTCTTAGCTGCTGAATTTATGGTGTCTGAGAAGCATTTCCGGTGTTACCGGTATTGCGCCGCCCGGCGTCTTCAGTTCGAAGTTTGAACCGAGAAGATTTTCCGTCGAGGATTGATCAGTAAATGATCTGCTCCTCTTTCAGCTTGCTTATCTGCGCAGATGACATGTTGAGCAATTCGCCGTACACATAATCATTATGCTCACCAACTAATGGGGCATGTCTGAAGATTTCCGGAGGAGTGGCGGAAAGCCTCCACGGATTCGCATCCAGCAATTCTTCCCCCAAAACCGGATGAATGACCTTCACGAAATCTTGTCTGGCTTTCAACTGCGGATCTGAAAATTTTTCTTTTCGGCTGAGAACCGGTGCAGCGGCAACACCTTTCGATTGCAGCATGGTGGTCAGTTTATGTTTTGAATATTGCTGCGTCCAATTCGAAACAATGTCATCGAGGATCGCTCGATGCTCGAGTCGGAGCTCTGAGCTGGAAAATCGCTCATCGCCGGCGAGACCGGAATCGCCCATTAGTTCACAAAATTTTCGCCACGTCTCGTCTGTATCGACGGCAATGGAGACCCACTGGTCCTGGCCGGTGCACGGGTATATCCCGTGAGGCGCCATACGCCGGTGTTGATTTCCTTGCGGTCCCATCACACGGCCGTTCATCGAGTATTCCGCTACTGCTTCACCCTGAAGATGAGTAATCGCCTCTATTTGAGAAAGTTCTATGAATTGACCTTCACCCGTCCGCTCATGATGGTACAGGGCTGCCAGCATGGCAAGCGCACCATGTATAGCCGCGTTGGGATCCCCAGGTCCAATCATGATCATTCCGGTAACGGTACCATCGGAGTAGCCAACGAGACTTTCGATTCCGCCTAAGCTGGTGTATACGGGTGCGTAGCCGATGATGTCTTTAAGCGGGCCAGAAAGCCCTGCTGTCGGCATAGCCAGATAAACTAAATCCGGTTTTACTTGCCTGAGCGACTCATAGTCGATACCGAGTTTTTTCGGGACTCGCAGCGAAAAATTTTGGACAAGCCCGTGGCTTATCCGTACGAGCTTCTTCAAGAGTTCCAGTCCCTGCGGGTGATTCAGATTGAGATTGACGCTCAGCTTGTTCCGGTTCAAATCATGAAAATAAGGACTGATTTCGACATCCTTCTTCCAGTCTTTGATCACTTTGCCTCTGAGTCTCGAGCTATCCAGTCTTTTGGTATGCTCGATTTTTATCACCTCGGCGCCAAAATCGGCCAGGAACTGGGAGACCATCGGCCCCGACCAAACCCATCCGAGATCGATAATCCTTAAATGGCTTAGGGCACGTTGCTTTTTTTCTTTGTTCAAAATTAAATGACCTTCGTTCTCTTCAGGGTGGCAAGATCGTTGTTCATATGGGCCAAACGCTGACCATAAATCTCCTCGTTATGCTCTCCCAATTTCGGTGCATTGCCCGGTTGCCGACAGGGTGTCGTTGAGAACCGATATGGAACGGCAGGAATTTGAGTTTCCTTCCCGTTTTCCAGCTCCACCGCAACGAAGGATTTTCTTTCTACGAAATGTGGTTCATGCATAACTTCATCAATCGTCCGAATTGGCGTAATGGCGATTCGATATTCCTGGGCTAGTTCTAGAACCTCCTCTTTCGTATGTTGCATTAACCAGGGCTCGAGATATCGATCCACTTCCTCTGGATAATCCCGGATGGCAATCGGATCCTGGTATCTAGGGTCGTTTGCCCAATCAGGATTGCCCATTGCATCGATGAATCTCAACCATTCCTTCCTGTTTCGTGATGTAGCCGTTACATATCCATCTTTACAGCGATACGTAGCGCAGGGGTAAACACCTAAAGATCCCGGCGCACGGGAGCCTTCCCTTTTTAGTGTAATACCCAGGAAATCCTCGTAGATTATCGACACGACGCCAACGTTGTTTACGGCCACGTCGGTCTCAGCAATGTCAATATGCTGACCCTCCCCAATGTTCCGTCTTGCTATCAGAGCCATGATGGTCGCAGCCGCAGCGGACAGGCCGGCTTGATAATCATAGTGGGAGAGAGGGACCGAAATAGGCTCCCTATCCGGGAATCCGAGGGCATGCGCTGCACCTGATAAAGCGCAGCAGTTAATGTGATGGCCTGCATAATCCTTGTACGGGCCTGTTCGGCCGAACATTGAGACGGACGTCACTATCAAATCTTTATTCAGCGCCCTAAGTGAAGGATAGGTCAGCCCCAGCCGACTGATAATTTCCTGATCAAGGTTTTCGATAAAACAGTCCGCCGTAGCGATGAGTTCGGTAAAGATCTCTCTGCCTTTGCCGTCTTCAATATTCAGCGAAACAGACAGTTTATTCGAGTTTAGATAAGCGAAAAGACCGCTGTTTTCCGAATCGGGCAAATCTTCAGAAAAAGGGCCATATAATCGCGAAGCATCACCGCTATCCGGCGGTTCTACCTTAATCACCTCCGCACCGAAATCTGCCAGCAGTTTTCCGCAAAAAGGTGCAGAAATAAGATTGCCATATTCTATGACTGTGATCCCTGACAGAATGCCCTGATATTCACCGGCCACGTGCGTTATCCTTCAAAGCAGTCGGTTCTCATTTAGAAATACCACGTCCGGCAAGGGGCCAAAAATCCTTTTCCTTCGATGGCAGGACTACGGTGGCATTGCCTACTGCGGTTTTTTGTCCTGATTGATTCTCGCACCAGATTTCGCAATAAACGACCGGCTCTCCGTCCTCTTCACCCTTGTCGGTCACCCGGCCTTTACACCAGGTTGTATGAGTAACAAGATTAAAACCGACAAGTTTCGCGTACAGTCTCTTGACAAAGCCATCATCGCCTATCCAGTTAGTGAGCAGGTGCCCTAACCATGAAATCCGTTGGGATCCGTAGTCGTAGGAATACTGCACGCCAACGTCTTTCGCTGTGCCGTCGTCGAAATGAACCGCTTCCGCGACTTCTCCCCCCTTCATGGCAATTTGTGGGTGACGTCTGCGGTAATCCAGCGCAAATTTGTGCGCTTTGAGGTACGGCGATCCGGCACCCATGAGCCAACAAATAATATCAGCCGTCGTCAACGGCCCCTTTACCACCGGCATCAATTCTTCACCTGCTTCAACGTCCTCCCAATATCGAGGATTCGCGCCTCTGATTTCTTCCCGATCATAATCTTCTTCGATCTTTTTGAAATCTTTGACGGCATAAGCATGTTGCCGTATTTCAGAATACTTTGCAGATTCCTTTGCTGCATCTCTTTCGGCAAAAATATTCCAACCGGAAGCTGTTGCGACGATTTCACCACGCTGATTGGTATAGGTCGTTTTGCAATACCCGATAAACGTCCGTTTCGCCATTTTGCTTTTTGTTTTTTCGACCAGATCCGTAATCGTATCCGTAACCGTAAACGAATCATCAACCATAATAGGCTTGTAGAATTGCCAGTCATTACCGGCATGCCAGCCGTGAATTCCTGGGAAACAGGCACCTTTGGCGTCGGGCCAAAAAACGCTGTATAGAAAACAGGGCGGTGCGACGATACATCCATATCCAGTTTTCCGGGCATACTCCGCGTCGGTCCACAGAGGATTCGGATCTCCGAGGCCGCGGGCAAAATGTCGGATCGTGTCGCTTGTTGCCGCCCAGTTGTGGTAGGGCTCTTTAGGACTGTAAATCTCGCCGATACGGCTTCGGCTTTTCTCAACCATGTCGTCGCTTATCTTTGCATAGTCATTGCTCATGTCAGATGTTCCCTATTTACACTGCTATCGAATCAAGTCTGTCTTTTGCGCCGCCATCGTCGGTGGGACTTAACGGCTACGCCATCCGCGTTGTGATGGATATTTCCGATCACCTATCTAACCTGCTGTTCCGCAAATGCTGGCAGCGGTGAGCGCGTAGACCTTCGCAACAGATAGCAGATCTGCGATCGAGACGCTACTGTAGCCTCCCATCGTGTGAGTTTCCGGCCGCGACGGTGGCCCGTAGCAGATCGATGGGATACCGACCGCAGTGAAAGCGTTCATATCCCGCCACATACTCACGAACGGGGGCGCCGGCGGCGTAAGATCGCTACCGATTAGCTGTACATGGGCGTTCTTGACGGCTTCGATAAGGGATTCCGCGCCCTCTGCAATATAGCACCGGTGGTAATCGTAAGCCGTGATTTCGCATTTGATACCGAGCCGGTCCGCCACCGAACGGATTTCTTGTTGAATGTCGAGCGGGTCGCGGCCCGGCAGGATCCGGACGTCGAAGTAGATATAGCAATACTCTTCGGCTTCGGTGAACAGTGGTCCGGAGGCACGTAGCTCCTGCACTTGAGCCGTGGGAACGATGGTGCCTCCCCAGTACTCGAGCTGTTCCCGCTCCTGATAGGCGCGCGCCCATTGTTCCAATGCGACGACCACATGCGCGGCCTTCTCGTACGGGTTCGGATTGTCCTGTATGCGAGGTCCGCGAGCTACGAACGGCGTATACAGCACCCGGCCACTGACCGCGATCCGCAGGCGCAG